>CAKRKK010000004.1 GCA_934358235.1 uncultured Lachnospira sp. | reverse complement strand
TGTTACGGTAACTGTATCACCCTCTCGATACTGTGCATTGTCTTTAAGGTCTATAGTTACATCCGGATTAGGTGCTTTATAGTCTGCCTTTTCAACATTTTCTACAAGTCCGTTAAAATATTCCTCAACATATGCATAGCCTGTTGCATTATTAATCTCCTTGGAATCTGAACCATCATTCGGATTAAGTCCATGTGCTATTTCCCATGCATCAGGTATTCCATCCTTATCTGTATCAAAGGTGTCTTCTCTCACAGAAGCAGCCGCAGGATATCCACCTACTTCATCCTCTGTATTAACATATCTTCCTTTGTCTGTTCTTGTCTCAGCTACAACTCTTGCATCTATAGCATCACGATATGGATATGTTGCTCCTGCCTGTGTAAGCACAGACTCATAACAATCCTTTGCTGAAACAACAGTTACACTTTCAAAGCCTTCTTTACTATAAGGCTTATCTGACACTACTGTCTTGTTTGGTCCTTCTTTCACTCCCGACATCTTCTCACCAAGGGTGTTATCTGCACTTACTGCATCATTACCCTCCATGTAGTTTCCATTGACATAGAAACCGCCTGGCTTAGTTTTCTCGCCCATGTCAACAACCTGGTTTTTAACCTGTTCTCTTGTACCAACACCTGCCTTTAAATAATTATTAATATAATTAGTATAGGCATAGCCTCCGCCATAACATGTGTTATATCCCCAGTTATATAGAACATTATTGCTTATCTGAAGTGTTGCTGTACTTCCTCCATCCTTAGTAGGATCACCCATGCTGCCTCCACCAACTCTTGGATTTCTGGATGTATGGTTAGCCATTAAGTTATTCTGGAATACTACGTTATCTCCTCCATATATGCCGCCATATCCGTGACGTCCCTTAGAGTGTCCTGAAACTGTAAGACTTTCTGAAACTATACACCACTGTACAGTACCATCCTTACCTCTGTAGGTTGATAAGGTTTCATCTGTATTCCAGCTAAATGAACAATGATCAATCATAAATGTCTTGTTATCCCTGCCCCATAAAGCATCCATTGAATCACCACCAGTATGGACATTGGCTGCTCCTGGCCTGAATCTCATATATCTTATAATAAGATTCTCTGAGTTACTTATATTCGTATCCCAACCAGAAAGTGTAATACCGTCACCAGGTGCTGTCTGACCAGCTACTGTTATATTCTTTCTGTCACGGAATGTAAGTGTCTGCTTAAGTGCTATTGTTCCTCCAACATTAAACACTATCATAGTTCCGCCCTTATCCTTGGCGAATTCTTCTATACCATAACGAAGTGAACCTTCGATAGGTGTATCTCCCTTCGCATAATCATTAAGGTTAGTTACTACATAAACATCAAACCCACGGCCACCTGTTGCGAATCTTCCTCCGCCTTCTGCCCCCGCAAAAGCCAGAAGCTTATCATTTTCTGATGCAAATGCAAGTGTTCCTGCTGGAAGTGAAATTCCAGAGGTTGCCATAAGACCAGCCATAACAATAGCTGTTGCTTTACTTGCGTGAGCACGTCCCTTATTTAACTTTCTCCTCTGCTCACGATTCTTACCTTCAGTTCCCATTGCTGCCTCCCATAACTTTATAATATCCTTCGAATGCCAGAAGCCTTTCATATATATTTTCACACACATCTGAACAGCTTCTGCACTTTCGGCTCTGGTATCATCATAATATTTTCACAGTTATTTTCATAGATACAATACATTTTTATGCAAATTGTATCATTTTAGAACTTAATTTTATAAAAGTATTTTGCAAAACTGCTTGCTTTTAGGGACATTATAACTTATGATAAAAAGGCGGGATACATTTTTTTACATAATAAAATGTACCTATACTAAACAATATGATGCATATATACAGGATTTTTAAAAGAAACTACTCACTAAAACTACTGACTATTTAAGAAAAGCCCTACACTAAGGAGAAGTATAGACTATGGATTACAGCATTTTTATTAACGGTATCATCCACCAGCTATTTACACATAATACATATATGCCTGATGATGATATTTTAAATACTCTGAATAAATATTTTAACAACACCTGCTTTACAATAACTGCCTTTCGGCTTGCAGCCAATAACGATGCTGATAATTACCAGCATGAGCTGTCCAGTCTTATTCCAAAATATGCTAAAAGGCACTGTTCCTGCCCTGTATGGTTTTACCGTACGGAAGATCATAATGAGCTTCTACTTTTCAACCATAATGATGACCTTGATGTAGGGGAATACATAAACGAAATGAATACTTATTTTACAGACAGGCACAGATGTACCTTCCATTGGGGAATAAGCAGAACCTGTCATACCTTATCCGAATTCATATTTGCCAAGAAAGAAGCTCTTATATGTCTTGAGAAGAGCTTTTCCATAAAATATCCTGACATTGTTTCATATAACAACAATATGACGTTTCCTGCCTCAGATACATTTGAATTCTATTATCCTGAGGCAGCAGCAGCCCTGCTTTATAAGGCTGTTAAATGCAACGACCAGGCTTTAATAGACTATGTTCTAAAAACCTTGTCAGACGAAAATCTTATTATAAGAGCACTTGGTCAAAGTGAACTGCTTAAGCTTCATAACGCAGTAACTGACACACTTATGCAGCTAAATCCTGCAAAGTATAACTTTTCTGACAAGCTGCTGCAGCTTAACCAGCATATGGTATCAGCACAGGACAACCCTGAGCTTTATTTCAGTTACTTATCAACAGCCTGCCAGGAGATAGCCTGTAAGCTTGACAGCTATAAAGCTGGAAGAAAGAAAGCTCCTATACAGGATATTCAGAACTATATTCTTTCTAACTACAATGATGCTAATCTGAATCTTGCCGGAACAGCAAGAAGCTTTAATGTATCAGAGGGCTATCTGTCATCTACCTTTAAGGAAACTATGGGAATATGTTTTGCCGAATATCTTGAAAACATACGGATTGAGAAAAGCTGTGAGCTTCTTCGCAGTTCAACAGCTACCATTATGGATATAGCAGAAAGGACGGGCTATAACAGCGTTTATTCGTTCAGACGTGCATTCAAACGAATAATGCATATAAGCCCATCCTGCTACAGAACACAATCTATTTCTATTACATAATTACATAATAAATACTAGAGCGTAATAACGCCGGCTGCCTCGCAGTTATCAGAAGAATCGCCAATATATACCCTGAATTGTCCTGGTTCTATGACAAAGTCCTCTTTATTGACATCATAGAATTCAAAGGCAGACCTATACAGATATAACTGTACCTGCTTTGATTCTCCCGGTTCAAGAAATACCTTCTGATATGCCGCAAGCTCCTTTAGAGGACGTAAAACGCTGCATTCCACATCCTGGACATAACATTGTATAACATCAGCGCCATACATATTACCTGTATTCCTAAGCTCACAGCTTACCACAGCTATTGGTTCCTCTTTATCAGCACACAGCTTAACTGAGCTGTTACATATTTCAAACTCTGTATAAGATAAACCATATCCAAAAGCATATGCCGGTTTTATGTGCTCCTTTTCATAATACCTGTATCCAATAAATATTCCTTCTTCACAGGTTATTACATCCTCCCTGCCAGACTGTCCATTTTTATATGTAACTGTATCCTCATATCTTACTGGAAATGTTTCCGGGAGCTTTCCACTTGGATTAACCCTTCCTAACAGAATATCTGCAAGAGCATCTCCTGTTTCCATGCCTGAATAATAACACCATACAAGAGCCTTAACTCTTGACAGCCATGGCATCTGCACAGGTGAACCTGAAACCATGACTACAACTGTATTGGGATTTATATCCAGTAATGCATTAATAAGCTCATCCTGACCATATGGAAGAACCATATCGTGTCTATCTCTTCCTTCCACATCATAATCGTGGTTTAAACCGCCTATATAAATAACTTCATCTGCTGTTTTTGCAAGCTCACAGGCTTCCTCTAAAAGCTTATGTCTGTTTTTTTCAATTTCTTTTATCAGCTTTTTGTTATTTTTACAAGCACCCTCCTGGCCCATAACCTGGCGTTCAAGGCTTGCCTCCTGCCAGTTAACTTCATTAACATCCTTGTCACCTGGAACATAATAACCAACAGCATACTGTATATCTACATTACCACCAAGAGCCTTCTTTAGACCAAGCAGTGGAGATATTTCATATATAGCCTTTATCTCTGCACTTCCTCCACCACCTGCGTGATTATGCTCTGCATTATGTCCGATAACTGCAATCCTTTTCCTGACTGGTGCTGCATTATCTCTTATCAGCTTATCAGCCCCACTAATAGCTTCCTTATCCATTCTCCTGCAAGACTTTATTCTTTCCTGACTTATCGGAAGAATATTATCCTCATTTTTTAGAAGCACAATGGCCTCTCTTGCTGTATCAAGGGCATCCTGCCAATGCTCCATATTAGAATATATGCCTTGCTTTCTATCTGTTGCCTCCGGTCCTATCAGCTTAAGTCTGTACATAAGCCTTAATATATTCTTCACCTTTTTATCAATGGCTTCTTCTGGCACTTCTCCTTTATTTACAGCTTTTATAAGAGGCCCTGCATAATAATAATTATCGAAGTCAGAGGTTACGCTCATCTCTATATCCATAGAGGTACCAGCCGATTCCTTTGTTGTATGTACTGAACCCCAGTCACTTATAACAACTCCGTCATATCCCCATTTTTCTCTTAATATATCATCAAGCAGCTTTTTATTCTCACTGCAATGACTTCCATTAACCTTATTGTAGGCATTCATTATAGAATAGCTGTGTGCCTTGCATACCGCTGCCCTAAAGCCCTTAAGATACAATTCATGCAGTGTTCTTTCATCTGCTATTGTATCAACGTACAATCTGTTTGTTTCCTGACAGTTAAGGGCAAAATGCTTTACACAGGCTGCTACATCATTCTCCTGAACACCATTAATAAACGGTACCACAAGTGTTTCAACCATATATGGATCTTCACTCATATATTCGAAATTGCGTCCACACAATGGATCCCTTTTAATATTTATTCCCGGTGCGAGTATAACATCCTTGCCTCTTCCCCTTGCTTCCTCTCCCAGATTCCTTCCGCACTTATATGCAAGCTCTGGATTCCACGTCGCAGCAAGTGCACTATTGCTCGGTGCATAAGAAACATAATCATCAGAATAGCCTATTGGTATCCATTTATCATTATAGAATTCATTCCTGACACCCATAGGTCCATCTGACATAGTAAGTGGCGGTATTCCCAGCCTTTCAACTCCCTTTGTCTTAAAGAAGCCTGCCCCATGAATCATATCCGTCTTTTCTTCAAGTGTCAGTTGTTCTACTATGGAGGCAATATAAAGCTCTCTTTTCTCTGCCTCTGCTAAGCAATCCTCTGCACAGCAATCCTGTTTAACACCTAAGCATACATTATTTTCATTCATACACACCCTCACCTTCTGCACAGCCCCCTATGCACACATCCTTTTATTGTATCAAATGCATATTTTATCTCCAGCTTTCAACTTTATATTCTTATTAAAGCCTGCCCTGGCTTCTTCACTCATTTCATTAAAGCCTTTGTTACTTAGCATCAGTCTGAACTCTGTATCCCTTAAAGCTGTAAGCTTAAGCTTAATATCTGTACTATTCACCCCGTCAGGCTTCTGCTCCTTAATCGCGGTATTAATATGCCATTCAAGTAAATCTATTCTTACCCCGGCTCTTGTCATAAGTCCACATATCCTTCCATCAGGAATACGGCTACTTAATGCAGGAAGCAATTCTATTGTGCTTCTATCTGAATATACAAGCATTTCATTTACAATGCCTGCTATTCCAAACAGCGTATCTGTACAGGCTACACCCTTAGCTCTGTTTGTATTATGATCTGTAAACAATGATGTATAGAATATATCACTATGTACTAAAAGATTAAGTATGTCATATACAGCTTCAGAATTCTTAAGCCTTGCCTCTACCAAAGCCTTATGTATCCAGCCATGTGAGGCTGTATCATCTTTTCCGGTGTTCTCACGGTTTCTGTTAACTATCGCCTGACGGCAGGCATCTGCAAGACTTGTATCGAGCTGTGTCTGGTATGATGGCCATGCACAATACAGATGACTTATATGCCTATGTGCATTATTCTCCTTATATTCCTTCATTGACCACTCACGGATAGCACCACTCTCATCAAACTGGAACTCTGGAAGCTGTTCTTTTAACAGCTCCGCCTCTTTAATCCTGTCCTTATAGCCATTTTCCCTTAATTCGCGTTCCATATCAATATACATTCCGACTATATCCTTAGCTGCTGCTATATCCATAGCCGCATTCGCTGTTATTGCGCTCTTGTATCCAAGTGGTTTGTTTTCCGGTGAAAATGAAGGAATAATCAGATATTTCTCTCCTTTTTCAAGACGCACCTTACCCTTTTTATAACAGGCATTACCACTACAGTCTGTGTAATATTCCGCACTGCATAACTGTTTCCAGAAGTTATAAGTCTTTCTTAAAAGTGGAACCAATACATCTTTTCTTACATCAAATGTATCTTTATCATACATTGATATAATATCCTCATCCTTAGTTGTTATTTCAACATCACCATAGCAGTCTAAGAATTCCATGATTGGAAGCAGCATCCAGCTCGCACCGGCATTCCAATACTGGAAAGGATAATTAATATCGTACTCAACCATCATGGCTCTATGTCCATCTGTATTAACTGGTATAAGCACAGCATCCTTCATTCCATACACCTTGGCTGCATTATTTACCCAATCATCTATCTGGCGCATTATAAACCATATATAACCGGTTGCAGCCTCATACATATTACCACTATTCATTCCCGATATCTGTATATTTACATTGGCATCCATAGTGTATGCATTGCGCCATAAAAGATTCCATTCGCCAACACCGGTGGCATTCAGCCTTGGTGCCGTATATCCGGCACTAGACAGCATTCCATATCTGGCATTATTATATATTCTTTCAAGAAGCTCAGGTATTATATCCTTCTTGGACTTCTGCCTCTTTAAAAGTGCTTCATTACTGGTTATTTCATCCTTTTGTCGTCCTAAATCCAAAGAAACCCTGTCATACTTCTTTCTGCTTGCTAATTCGTGCTCCTGCAGCATATCCTGATATGCAAACACATTACCAGCCTCAGCTTTACTGCCACCCTGATATATATATTTATCTGCCACAGCCTCTATCCTGTTTATGCATCTTCTTACAATATCATATTCCAGTACATCCGCTCTGTCCTTTAAGTCACCGCAGTTATAGGTCCAGTCAAGATAAGTCACAAGCACAAGCTGGTCAGTATCTGTAACCTTTAATACCGGAGCACCTTCATCTATACATGCATAAGCCATATCACTCTTCATTCTTTCAAATGTCTGTATGCGTCCATCTTTGGCATATACCCTGGTAACCCCTGCGAAACCACCTTTAGCTAACTCACTCCCTTTAAAAGAAGGATATTTTGCAACAAAGCCTATCAGCTCATCAGTAACAAACCTTGAATACTTCAGCTTTCTTTCAGATGTTGCAGTATTATTCTTTCCTGTCCCGAACTTATGTATAGATTCAAAATCTTCTATAAAAAGCTTTATTCCAAAATCTTTTATTCCACTTATTACAGTAACAACAACATCCTCCTTAGCTAAAGCAAAGGTTTTTCTTACTATTTCTTTGCCATCTGCCTTGAAGCTTGTGACTATCACAGCATTCCTTAAATCTGTATATCTGTGGTAATCAGTCACCTCAATATCCTCAAACAAGGTCTTTCTTTCATCGTTATGCGCTACCTTAAGCATTTCGATTCTTAGCTGATGTCCTGGGTGATGACAATACATGTTAGTACGTTTTCTATTATGTATATTCCATGTATCATCCATATTCAATACAGCCTGTCTTGCCTCATAAAGCTGCTTTGTCACTTCCTCTGGCACATATCTTGGCTCTTTAGAGGGCATAACGAATTCCACATTCTGAAATATAAGATTATCATCTAAGGGTGCGCAGGATTCTATGACACCTATATGTCCATTTCCTGCAAACATGCCTTCATGCCAGGAAACATCATGTAAATCATATTCCCTGTATGGAATAATTTCTGTATATTCCTCTGAATATGAAATATTTTCTCCCATATGCAAATCTCCTACATTATTTAATTTATTATACATTTACAGCTTATAGTTTTCATCCGGGTTAATATCCAGTTGTACTCCTGATTCAAACACACCATTTCCTTCTTCTGCAAACAAAGAAAATAATGTTCCCGTAAATGTCATAGTTCTTGTTCCCTCTGTGCTTAAGCCTGCATTTAAACCAGAACCTATCTGTTTATACGCTATTTTGGCATTAATATCCGTTGTATCTGCAAGTGCATATGAAAAAACATATTTTTCCCTGTCAGTATCTATCTTTATCAGAAGCATCATATTCTCTTCTTCCTTGCTTACCGGGATACGCACAAGCTCAGCTCCCATATCGTGAATGTGCTTATAGAAGCCTATATACTTTTCATCCTGTTCACAGCCAACATATATTTCATAATGATAATCATTATTATAATAAGCTGCCACGCCTGCTCTTGCTGCACTTGTTCTTCCAATATTAACCACAGCCCTTAGTGTTGTTGTAAACTCCGGCTGCTTGAAGGATAATATCGTTGGGGACTTTCCTGGTTCATTAAGTGATATATCTGTTCCTTTAAGTGTAAGCTGGCTGTTGTCACTATCATAAACATAGTGTGACATATCTGGATTTCTTGTAAACTGCAGCCTATTGTCCATTTTTTTATCGGAAAAATCTATATGTACACTATGGTCTGCATACAGCATTGGCTTTCCACTTTTACTATCTATGCGTATATTCTTTTTACTCTCCTCACTTTCAAGTCCCGGAAGTGGTACATCCATAACAAGCTCTATCGTTCCATTTCCGTTGTATCCAACAACTGGCCAGCCATCCTGCCAGCTAACCGGTGCAAGAAAGGTTTCTCTACCAAGATTATGAAGCAATGCATGGCTGAATCTTCTTATGCCTAGAAAAACAAGCCACCAGTTGCCATTGCTATCTTCTACTAAATCTGCGTGTCCTGTTGCCTGTATTTCTGACTTCTTGTACTCTTTATGTGATATTATCGGATTATGTGGACAAGGAATATATGGTCCCCATACCGAATCAGACCGTTGTATCGTCTCACGATGTGCGTATTCTGTTCCGCCCTCCGCTATCATAAGATAATACATACCATCCTTTTTATATATATGCGGACCTTCTGCACACTGTCCGCCGCAGCCTTCACTTATAAGGTGTTTATCTGACAGAATTTCACCCGTCATAGGATTAATCTCAAATGCTACTATACCGCGCACGCCGTCAAGTATTCCTGTCGAGCAGTAATAACACTTATCATCGTCATCCCAGAATAATGAAGGATCTATGCCACCCTGGTCTATCCAGGCAGGCTCCGACCAGTCTCCCTCAATATTATCTGTATGTACTACAAAATTCCCTTTATCTGTAACATTAGTTGTTATCATATAAAACATACCCTTATGATAACGGATTGTTGGTGCATATATTCCACCCGAATTACGGCATCCTTCTAATTCAAGCTGTGAACGTCTGTTAAGGCAATATCCCTTAAGCTCCCAATTCACAAGATTCTTACTGTGGTATATTGGAACACCGGGAAAGAACTCAAAGGTTGAATTAACAAGATAAAAGTCATCTCCCACACGGCATATACTTGGATCTGGATTATAACCAGGAATAATTGGATTCTTAAAAAGCATAACGTACCTCCTGCACATTTTTTTATTAAGTATAACACGCATACATAAAACAAACTAATTAAAAAGTGCAAAAATCCCCGAAAAACTTAGGAAATGTCTTCACCTTTTCCTAAGCCTTCCGGGGTATAATTATTTTTCATTATTTCTTGCTGCTTCAAACTCTGCTTTAATATCCTTAAGAAGCTCTGAATCAACAAGCACATCACATATTGAATCTGCTATTATTCTTGCAGCATAGCATATTGCAGCATGTGCAGACTCACTTTTACCAGCCTTTAAGTAAGCCTCTGAATGTGGCTGTGCATCCTCATCTGTGAACGCAATCCTTATACACGAGCCTGGGACCTCATAAAGAACATTTCCAAAGTCTGTGGAACCAGTCTTCTTTCTAGGCGGTGCTATCGCTGGTGCCTGCTCATACTCTGCATTAGCCATAAGAAGATCATTCACCTTATGACACACAATCTTACTTTTAAATGGAAGATCACGTTGTATGTCATAGGATGTATCTGTCATAAGCGCTGCACCCTTTAATATATTATAAAACCGCTCAACAACCTCATTAAGATACTTTGTGCTGTAAGAACGGAGTGTATATTCTGCTACCGTTATATCTGGTACAACATTAGGTGGTCCACCCGCATTACGGATTGTATAATGCATTCTTGTATCATCCCTGACATGCTCTCTTAGCATCTCTATTGCATGAAATGAAAGCAACGCAGCATCAAGTGCACTCCTGCCTTTATCAGGACTTATCGCAGCGTGGCTTTTTACTCCATGAAAGGTTACAACAAAATTCTCTAACGCCATACATTTTTCATCAACAGAGGTATTAGGTGAACCATGTGACATAAAGGCAAGATCAAGTTCTTTCATGTATCCTTTATCAAGCATGACAATCTTACCACCAAGTGTCTCCTCTGCAGGTGTTCCATACACTACCAGCTTGTACGGATAATCCTTTATGCATTCCTTCACAGCAACAGCAGCACCTATTCCTGCTGGTCCCTGCATATGATGTCCACAGGCATGTCCGATTTTTTCAAGGGCATCATACTCAACCAGTATTCCTATTACCGGACCACCCTCACCATTCTGCCATTCAGCCCTGAATGCAGTTTCAAGGCCAGTTCCACGTTCAACTATAAAGCCCTCTTTTTTAAGATAGCTGCATAACATATCTGAAGTCTTATATTCTTCGCCACTTATCTCTGCTAAGTCAAATATTTCATCTGACATTATGCAAAGCTCTTCCTTACGTGCATCTATCACCTTACCAAGCTTCTGTTTAATATCATTAATCATATCTAACCAGCTCCCATTAATATCCAATCATTAGTGCACCAAGCATAAATATACAGCCAAGTGCAGTCCATATAAGGAATAGCGGCATCATAAACTTAAGCCACTTACTATATGGAATCTTTGATACTGCCAGATATCCCATAAGTGATGATGACATAGGAAGTACTGAGTTAGAGAAGCCATCACCTAACTGGAATGCCAGTACTGCTGTCTGTCTTGATATACCAACAAGATCTGAAACAGGAACCATAAGAGGCATAGTAACTGCAGCCTGTCCTGTTCCTGATACTATTACACAGTTAATAAGCGACTGGCATAAAAACATGCCTACTGCCTTTATAGAGCCTGGAAGGAAATTCACAAGATTAACTATTCCATATACAATAGTATCAAGAATATGAGCATCGCTTAGGATAACCTCAACTGTACGTGCGATACCTATTATAAGGCAGCCAACAACAATGCCCTTAGCACCTTCACCGAATTCCTTAGCTATCCTGCTTGGTCCATAGCCATTAACTAAGCCACAGATTACACCCATGAATATGAACAGACCTGACATTTCCTCAAAATACCAGCCCTTCTTTGATAAGCCATATATAAGCAGCCCGAAGCCAAGCGCCATAATAGCAAGAACAGCTATCTGTCTGCCTGTAATATTATCTGATACGTTGTCAAAGGTATATTCCTCATCCTCTTTTATTCCATAGATTACACTTTTTTCAGGATTAGCAGCTACCTTTTTTGCATAACAGATTATATATGCACTTGTTGCAGCAAGCAGTACTACAAGTACAACAATTCTGTATGCCATACCAGAAAATAATGGTAATTCTGCGATATCCTGTGCAACTCCAACATTAAACGGATTAAGAATACCCGCCGTAAAGCCTACTGCAGCACCTAATGCTATCATCGCAGTACCAGTTACCTTATCAAGCCCAAGAAACAGGGCAAGTGTAATTCCGATAGGTACGAATATCATAACCTCCGATGACATGCCCATCGTAAAACCAAATATTGAAAATAATGTCAGAAATACTGGTATTACAACATACTTGTGCTTTGAAAAGGTCTTTGAAAGCTTCTTACAAAGAGCTGTAAGCGCACCTGTTGAAGTAATAACCTGAAAAGCACCGCCTATAATCAGCATAAATGTAATAGTAGAAGCTGATTTAACGATGCCTGTATAAATAGTTTCTGGAAGCTTTAACAGATTAAGTGGACTCGCCTCAATCCTATGATAGCTTCCTGCCTCAACAAGAGTCTTTCCTGTTGCAGCATCCTTGTATCTTGCAAACTCACCCGCTGGTACAATATAAGTTGCCGCAGCCGCAATAAGTATAATAACTACAAGAATAACAAATGTATGTGGTGTTTTCCATTTTTTCTTTTCTTTCGCCTGTGTATCCATCTAATAAATCCTTTCTTTAAAAATAAATCACTCTGATTATATTTTAATATATACACAGCCAAAAGTTAAATTATATGTTTTTATTCAAAGTATAAATTTTATTTATACTTTTATATATTAAGACTCCTGGTCAGCTCTCCTGTAAGCCTTATCCAGTCAGCAAGCTCCCTGCGTTGTTCATCACCCTTACGATACGCCGCAGAAAAAGGAATCCTTAGCGTTGGATCTCCAACCTGCAGCACTACTGAATCAGGAGACAATTCAATAGTTGAAAGATAACTATTTAAGGTAAACGCTATGCCATACCCCTTCTCAGCAAGACGCACTCCCGCATCTATACTGCTTATCTTATATGTTAACTCTGGAAGAACATCTGCATAAAGCAGTGCATCCTCCTCAAGCTGTCTTATGCTCTGATTGCTATGCTGCAGAATAAAACGTTCTTTACTTACATAAGAAAGATCCAGCCACGGATATATGCACCTTTCAAGTCTTTTTGCATTTAAGACAGCGGGGTGGCTTTTAGGAAGGATAGCAACAAGACAATCCTCATAAATAGTTTCATACGTCAAGCGTGTATTACTTATGCTGTTATAGCCAAAGAACATATCAATATCACCACTTAACAGCTTTTCCTCAAGATCAGAGAGGTGTCCATCAACTGCATACACAACCGACTGCGGATACAAGCTGTTAAACTCAGTCATAACAGATGGAAACAACGTTTCCATCTGTCTGACCATATATCCAATCTTTAACTTGACAGCCACATTCTTACCCATATCTATCATTCTGTCTTCAAGCTCAAAGCACTTCATGGTTATCTCTCTTGCCGACTTTACGAATTCCTCACCAGCATATGTAAGAATCATTCTTCTTCCCTTTCTTTCAAAAAGCTGTATTCCAAGAGAAGCTTCAAGATTCTTAAGCTGTATACTAAGAGCCGGCTGCGATAAAAACAAAGCCTTTGCTGCCTTCGTCAGATTACCATAGTTTGCGATAGTAAGAACATACTGTAAATCTTTTTCCGTTATCATATAGGCTTTTCCTTTCATATTGATGTCATAACATCAGATGACAAGCCTAGTTAGAAAATAATGCTGTTGATAAATATCTATCACCTGAATCTGGAAGCAGTGCAACAATATTCTTTCCCTTGTTCTCTGGTCTTTCGGCAAGAATTGTAGCTGCCTTTAATGCTGCACCTGATGATATTCCTACAAGAATACCCTCACTTACTGCAAATGCCCTTCCCTCTTCAAAAGCATCATCATTCTCAATAGTAATAACTTCATCATATACCTTAGTATTAAGAACCTTAGGCACAAAACCTGCACCAATACCCTGAATCTTATGTGCACCTGCTGTTCCCTTAGAAAGAACTGGGCTTGTAGCTGGCTCAACTGCAACTATCTTAACATCTGGATTCTGTGACTTAAGATATTCTCCAATACCTGTAACTGTTCCACCTGTACCTACACCGGCTACGAATATATCTACCTTTCCGTCAAGCTGTTCCCAGATTTCAGGACCTGTTGTAGCCTTATGGGCTGCTGGATTAGCTGGATTGTCAAACTGTCCAAGGATTACTGAACCTTCGATTTCCTTATTAAGCTCCTCAGCCTTAGCAATAGCTCCCTTCATGCCCTTAGCGCCTTCTGTAAGTACAAGCTCAGCACCATATGCCTTTAACAGATTTCTTCTTTCAATTGACATTGTATCTGGAAGAGTAAGAATAGCTCTATATCCCTTTGCTGCTGCGATTGAAGCAAGACCAATACCTGTGTTACCACTTGTTGGTTCAATAATTGTTGCTCCTGGCTTTAAAAGTCCTTTCTGCTCTGCATCATTAATCATAGCTAATGCAATTCTATCCTTAACTGAACCTGCTGGGTTAAGGTATTCTAGCTTTGCAAATATATTGGCATTAGTAACTCCTGCCTTCTTAGTATATCCATTCAGCTTAAGCAATGGTGTCTTTCCTACTAATTCTGCTGCGCTCTCTACATAATTACTCATATCATTAATCCTCCTGAAATTTAATATTATCTTTGTATTCCCATAAACCTATATGGTTAATGTGTTTATGATTGCATTATATTCTCTGATATGTAATCTGTCAACTACTATTTAAATTTTATTTATTATTTTATTTATTATTAACTGACTTTAATATATATTCACATAAAAAAATCCCCCTACCATATGCAGCTTTGCATATGATAGGGGAAATATGACATAAACTTTTATAAAATATAATCAGCCGAATTTCTCTACGACATCCGCCTTCATAATCCTGTCGGCGTACTCCACGCCGTACTTCTTTAATATATACTTGTAGCTCTTTAGTAGCTGTGGTGTTCTGGTGCTTGTATCGTGTGCATCCGACGCAACATAATCTATTAATCTGTCCTTTAGCATGGCCTTAACACATCTTTGAACACTCCAGCCGTTATCACCTGTTACAGAGGCCGCATTTATCTGGATATCTGCACCCAACTGCTTAAGCTCATATATATAATCCCAGTCTTTAACTGTGCATACATATCTTTCTACATGAGCTACTATTGGATGAAATCCAGCCATGATAACATCAAGCACTGCTCCTCTTATCTTATCCGGCATAACTCCTGGTGAAAACTCTATAAGCACAGTATCCGAACCACACATAGTCTTCTCCTGAAGCTTATCAAGATCATCCATTATCTCAGCCCTGTAATATATCTCCCTTCCAAGATATATTCCCATATCAGGAAAGTCCTTTTCTGCAAGCTCAGCAAGAATTTCATAATTCTCGACTATTTTACTATAGTGAGCCATTCCTCTTTTAGGGTGAAAGTGTGGTGTCAGCACAATATCCCTGGTTCCGGCTTCATATGCCTGGCCTAACATCTTAAGACTTGTTTCTATATCGGGAGAGCCATCATCCACCCCGAAAAGAATATGATTGTGTATATCAGTAAAGCCAGTATATACCTCCTGATTATCAGCTTTTTTCATATTATAACATAACCCGCTTTCTATTAATAATCATTTAATAATTCATTTAATACTGTTAATAATGCATTTAACAATCCATTTAATAATCTATCTGCAATGGTCTTAATTATAAAAATATCTCTGCTTTTTGTCAATAAATCAAATATTCATAATTAATTCTAATTAATCACAAGCAATCATAAAGCCTCTGATTTTGCTATCAGTTCAAGATATTTCTGGCCTATTGTACTGATTGTGGCACCCTTTCTTGATATATATCCTATTTCCATCTTCTCATCTGAATCCAGCTTAACAGCACAGTATTTATCGCCATTAAGCTCCTCACAGATAATTCCAGAGCATAGCGTATAACCATTAAGACCTATCATAAGATTAAGCATAGTAGCCCTGTCATTTGCCTTTATAAGCTGTTTATACTCATATGTGCTTAATACCTCTTCCGCATAATAAAAGGAATTATATTCTCCCTGGTCAAACGAAAGGCAGGGATAATCCTTTAGTTCCTCAAGACTTATCTTATCCTTTGCTGCAAGCGGATGTGTCCGGCTCATATATACATACACGTTGCATTCCAGAAGCGTATGAAATTCCAGAAGACTCTCTGTAAATATCTTTTCTAATACCTTACGGTTGAAATCATTAAGATAAAGTATTCCTATTTCACTCTTGCCATTTCTTACATTCTCCATAACCTCATGTGTCTTTGTTTCGTGTACTGCGAATTCATATTCAGCCATATCGTATTGCTTTGCAAGCTCCACAAACGCATTTACCGCAAATGTATAATGCTGCATTGACACACTGAACTTCTTCTTTACATCTGATTTGGAAACATATCTGGCATCTAATAGCTCATACTGTTCCATAACCTGTCTTGCATAGCCTAGGAATTCCTTCCCATCAGGAGTTACAGCAATACCGTTTTGCGAACGTCTGAATATCTGTATACCAAGCTCCTCCTCTAACGCATGTATAGAAGTTGACAGACTTGGCTGTGATATATATAGCTTCTTGGCTGCAATATTAAAGGAATCCGACTCAGATACCATTATCGCATACTTTAACTGATTAAGTGTCATATTCTCCTCACTCTCCTACCATCTGATACAATCTGGCTAAACACTATGAGGGGCAGATTCTGTCTGCCCCTCACCTGTAACACCTTTTATTATTATAACCGGATTACGCCATTTTCTGCAGGAAGGCTTTAGTTCTTTCACTCTTAGGATTATCTATTACATCCTCTGGCTTTCCTTCCTCAACTATCACTCCGCCATCCATAAATATTACTCTGTCAGCAACATTTCTTGCAAATGCTATCTCGTGCGTAACAATAACCATTGTCATCTTCTCATCTGCAAGGGCACGCAGCAGCTTAAGGATACCCGCTGTTATTTCTGGATCAAGAGCTGATGTAGGCTCATCAAAAAACAGCATCTTAGGATTCATAGCCAGTGCCCTTGCTATGGCTACTCTCTGCTGCTGTCCACCTGATAGCTGTCCCGGATAACTATTTTCTTTATCATCCAGTCCAACCTTTCTTAACAGCTCTCTTGCCTGCACAATAACCTCATCTTTATTCCTTTTCTGGACATTAACAGGAGCATCTATTACATTTTTAAGTACAGAAAAATGCGGAAAAAGATTGAAATTCTGGAAAACAAGCCCGAAGTCATTCTTAATTTCGTGAAGCTTTTTCTTATCAACATAACGTGTGGCACCGGCTTCATTCAGCGTTGCACTTTCGCCACAATAAGCAAGAGTTCCCTCATCCATAGTTTCTAAAAGAGTGGCACATCTTAAAAAAGTTGACTTTCCAGAACCTGAAGGCCCTATAATAGCTACAACCTCGCCTTCCTTCACCTCTATTGATATATCCTTTAACACCTCAAGATCACCAAATGCTTTCTTAACATGTTTCATTTCTAATAAATTCATATTAATCTCCATTTCTGCGCTGCTTTTTGTGATGTCGTATCAGTTACTTGTAATAACGCATTTTCTTTTCTATTGCTTCCATGCCCCACGCAACTACGAAGTTAAATACATAATAGAACACACCTGCTACAAAAAGAGGCATTATGCTTGCGTTGGCGGCTGCTATCTGTTTAGCCATAGTAAACATTTCTGTATATGCTAAGGCAAAGGCTAATGAAGTATCCTTAACAAGTGTAATAACTTCATTCGTTACTGGTGGAAGTACTATTCTCATCATCTGAGGAAATACTATCCTTATGAACGTCTGGCTCTTGGTATAGCCTAATACCAAGGCAGCTTCATGCTGTCCTTGTGGTATTGCCTCAATACCGGATCTGAATATCTCAGCAAAATATGCAGCATAGTTAAGTGCAAAACCGATAATAACTGCGTAAAATCTATAACTATAAGATAGTGATATTCCAAATATATAATATGGTCCAAAGAATACAACAAGCAACTGAAGCATCAATGGAGTACCTCTCATAACAGATATGTATATCTTTGCAAGCCATCTTACAACACTTACCTTTGATATCCTTATAAACATAAGCAGCATACCTAAAGGAAGCGAGAATACTAATGTAAGAACGAATATCATAAGTGTTGCAAGCATACCACCAGCCAGCTTGCCGACAACATCAAGAAAGCTATTTATAAAGCTTTGCTGTGTCTTATCCTGTGCCACATCATTGACCTTATTGTCTGTACTTAAGCATATACTATCTTCAAGTCCCCAATCCTTTGCTATACTCTCAAATGTACCATCTGCAAGCATATCATAGAGTGTTTCCTGAACCTTATCTCTAAGCTCTGTATTACCCGGCTTAAAGCCTATTCCATACTGTTCCTTTGATACCTGCTCCTGCAGCATCTTAAACTGACTGCCTCTTGCAGCAAGTTCGTACTTCGCAACACCCATATCCATGCATATAGCATCAACTGAGCCTGACTCAAGATTCATAAATGCTGCATTATAATCTCCCACCTGCTGAAGTGATGCAAAGCTTCCCGCTAATGCAAGATTCTCTTCTGTTGCATCCTCTCCTGTAAATGCTGCAAGTGCTGATGAATCTGCCTGGACTACAACTACCTTACCTGCAAGCTCTGATAGCTTATTTATAGCAGCATTAGACTTTACAATAACCACCTGTGAATTATCTATGTATGGAGTTGTCCACGTATAATCTGACTCTCTTCCATTCATGGTGAAGCCGTTCCATATACAATCAATTGTACCTGAGGCAAGCTCCATATCCTTAGAATCCCAGTCAATTGGCTGTTTAACTAACTCCCAGCCATTTCTATTACATACCCCCTGTGCTAAGGAAAGGTCAAAGCCGACATACTCTCCGTTATCATCCTTATATCCATATGGTGGAAATTCCGCATCAAAGCCAACTGTGAAAGTTGTTATACCACCTGTTTTCTTTGCGCTGCCACAGGCTGTTAATGTTCCTGCAATAAGTGAACATATTAACAGAACAAGCAACAACCCTTTCATCGTTTTTCCATTGGTAAAGGTCTTCATGTTCTAACTCTCCATTTCACTTCACTACTACGTGAATAATTTATAACTTTAATACGTTAAATCGTACATTACTTAAGGATATATGTCAACTCATTTTACAAGGTTTGACCCACACGTTTAACTTAAGAGGTTTAATTCTGTTTAATTATGCCTAATCATGAGTATTTAATATGTATGTCTGGCAACATTATTCTCTCTGATGTCCGAAACAAGCTGTCTTCTGAATGCCCTGCAGCCATTCTCGTTCCAGTACTTTTTCTTCTCTATCTTTATTACTTCAAAGGTTGTATTAAGTATATGTGACTTATAACTTGTAACCGGCTCCTTACCCGGATAAAAGACTGTAATTGAATCCCTGTACTCATCCTCATCTAAGTCATAATCCTTGGCAAACTGTTCAGCCAGCTCTTCTGTAGTTATCCTCTTTATATGTGCATAATATCCTACCAGATATGCAAAGTAATCAACATCAAACTTCTCAACCCAGTAATCATCCGATGCTACGAAAACAACAACCGGAAATTCTCTTTCTTTATCTGATATAAGCTTATTAAGTGCTTTATAGTCCTTAGCATCACCTATGCCCTTAACTGTCTGTCTTAATCTCTCCTTATCGCAGATACCAATATTATCCGCTATTTCACCATAGAAGTTAGGACGGCTGAATAAAATATTCTCATTATCCCTGTACTTTTCTGCAGGCTCCGCATACTCATTGCTTACATCAAACAAAAGTTCTTCTCCCTGCCTGTATATAACCGCCTCAGATATCCATAATCTGTTTGCAATCTTAGAATCAAGATGTGTTGTCACCTCTTTAAAGTAAAGACTTTCCGGATCATATACAATAGCTATACGATAACCCGGGATATAGTTCTCATAGTTATTTACCGTCTGTGGAAGATCCTCAAACACCTCCTGGAACCTTGATCTTATCCACGAATATATGTAATTAACCGCTTTCTTATATGCATCCTCCATAGACAGATTAGTTATATCTATTGAGGAATGGGACTGAAACACCTTATAAGTGCCCAATTTCTTAAAGGGTTCAAAACGTCTTCTTTTTATTACCTCTTCAGCATCCTGACCTTGTTCATGATCAAGCTTTTTAAATATTTCATTAAGACGTTCATCCAAAGGTCCTATCTGATTCACTATTCTTACTATATTATTAACTGTAAGCTCAATTCCCTTTTCTGATGTATCCATCCAGAGCTGCTCAATAGCGCCCGGCCTTTTAAACTTATAAAACAGCTTTGCAAGCTCCGTGTCCTCATCAAACAATTCTTCTATATAAGGATGCAGAGGTTCATTCTCAAACTTTAAACGATAGTGACATCTTAGCATATCATTCCACTTCTTATCCTTATAATGCTGATGTCCTAGATCCTCTAAAAGACCTACAATTGAATCATCACATAATTCAAATGTTGCAAGAATACTGTTCATCTTACGTGCAAGAGCTTCATTGCCAATTCCAAAGGCTGAGCCCTTATATCTCATATCGTGCTCTATTTCGTGCCAGCCCTCAAAGGAATTCGTTCTTACCTGCACTTCAAACGTGTCATCAATATAATCTGACAAATATGGATTAACTATTGTCTTACTAAGATATGCCGGCAGTCTGAATATTCCATTTACCTTCATCGCCTTAAACTCATATTCGTTATTCTCAGTTGTTTCCCACATTCCCGGCGAAACAAATAAAGTATCCAGAAGCTTTCTGCATATATCAACATCATCTGCAAAATACAATATAATTCGAATTCCAACAAGATCCTGCATCTTCTTGTCTGCATTCTCTGTACCAGGTCTTCTATAATCCTTAAATATAAGCTTATTGACCATTGATTCAACTGTTTTTACCCTATATGCAATTCTGTAATAAAAGCCGGCTCTTTTTAACTTTTCTTCTATAATACTCAGCAAATCGTCCCTGACTACCTGAGGAACAATTATTTGCTCTACATTTTCCCTTGTAAATAATTCATTTATCTGACTCATAAATAATACCACCCAATTCTGCATTTCCTATGCGCAAACATATATAGTATACCATATTTTTTTGCAGGATAGTATAATTTGCTTAATTTTCTTTTATATGTTATACTCTAGTCACTTAATTAGTGTATTGGAAGGTATATTGAACGCTGTAAGCGTTGTATAATATATCACCTATATTACGAAATATTATTTATTATTTATACATCAGGGGGAATTCACTATGGTTATTCACGAATCAGCCGAAGATTATCTTGAAACAATACTTATGCTTAGCAAGAAATTGCCTGTTGTACGTTCTATTGATATCGCCAACGAAATGGGATACAAGAAGTCAAGCGTAAGTATCGCTATGAAGAATCTTAGAGAGGCAGAGCATATAAGGGTAACTAAAGAGGGCTATATATATCTTACCGATTCAGGAAAAGAAATCGCAGAAATGATTTATGAAAGACACCAGATTCTTTCATCCTGGCTTATAAGTCTTGGCGTAGATAAAAAGGTTGCAGAAGATGATGCCTGCCGTATAGAGCATGATATAAGCAAGGAATCCTTTAACGCCATTAAAAAAGTCATATCTGCCCAGTTATCAGATTAAACTAAGAAGTACAAGCCATATAGCAATAATAATCAATAATAGTACAGCTTTAATACAATAAATAAACAGCCAGCCGGATAGTAATAATATGAGCTTCTTTAGTTATATAGAAGCATATCATCACTATCCGGCCGGCTTTTCTTTATAACCTTCTAGTATTCATATATCAGTATAATCACTACTAATAATTCAATAAATAATAATTAATAACAATCAATAATAATTGATTAAACAATCTTAATATCGCAGCTCTTATACGCATCAGATACTTTCTTATCAGTAATAAACTTAACCCTATCAAGCCCTGCAAAGGTTACTGAGCTTACATTATCGAACTTTGAAGAGTCTGCTAACACATATCTGCAGCTACAATGCTCAATAGCAATTCCCTTAACCGCCGCCTCGCTTATATCCGGCGTAGTTATTCCACTCTTAAGACTTATTCCATTAGCACCAAAAAAGCCCTTATTAAAGTTATACTGTCTTAGCATTTCTACTGCGCCACTTCCCACAACAGCCTCTGTTGAGCCTTTTAGTTCTCCGCCTATTAGTATAACCCTAAAACCTGCTACTGCAAGATTTCTGGCATGTGCAACCGCATTCGTTACATACGTTGCACTCTTTTCAGTTATATAATCTATCATACAGCCTGTGGTTGTTCCTGCATCGATATATACGAAATCATCAGGCTCTATGAGTGTTGCAGCATATCTGGCAATAGTCCTTTTTGCTTCTGTATTAACATCCTTTTTCTGCGATACTGTTGGCTCTTTTCCTGTGAATTCATAATTAACCGTCACAGCTCCACCAAACACCTTAACAAGCTTTCCTTCTTCATCAAGGGTATTAAGATCTCTTCTTATGGTCGATTCTGATATTCCAAGTTCATCCTTGATTTCATTAACCGTTATGCTGCCCTTTTTTCTTAGTAATTGTAATATAATCTCGTGTCTTTTCTCTGTCAGCATATTCTTCACTCCTATCTGAAATCTGTGTATTAATTATAAGCATATATTAAAGCTTTGAAACATCAGTATCAAGGATTATTTGTCTAATTGGTAATATTCTTCCTGGAGATACAGATAATTCATCAACTCCCATTTTAAGAAATTCTTTAATAAGAGACATATCAGCCCCCAGCTCTCCACATATTCCTGCCCATATTCCAGCACTATGTGCATTATCAACAACCATCTTGATCATCTTAAGCACAGCAGGGTGATGTGGATCAAAGAATGCATCTAGTCTGGAATTCTGACGGTCAACAGCAAGTGTATACTGTGTAAGATCATTAGTTCCGATACTAAAAAAGTCTACCTTTTTAGCAAGTTCATCACTTATCATAACAGCAGCAGGTGTTTCAATCATAATACCTGTCTTTGGAGAACCTATATCTATGCCCTGCTGTCTAAGCTCAGCCTTCACCTCATTCTCAAGCTCTTTAATTCTGTCTATTTCCCACATATTGGCAATCATCGGATACATTATATTTATATTGCCATATGCACTAGCCCTGTATAAGGCTCTTAACTGAGTCTTGAATATATCAGTCCTAGTAAGGCATATCCTTATGGCTCTTAAACCTAAGGCCGGATTATCTTCCTTATCCATATTAAAATAATCGCACTGTTTATCTGCTCCTATATCCAGTGTCCTTATTATAACTGGTCTGCCTGCCATATTCTCTGCCACAGCCTTATATATATTGAATTGTTCTTCTTCCGTTGGATAATCCTCTTTTCCAAGATATATAAACTCACTTCTGAATAATCCAATACCTGCTGCATCATTTGCCTTTACCGCCATAACATCATTGGCATTGCCTATATTAGCATACAGCTTTACTTTTCTGCCATCTAAGGTAATATCTTCCCTACCCTTTAATAACAATAACAGCTTCTTCTTTTCCAACTGTTCCTTCTGCTCTTTTCTATAGTATTCAAGCTTTTCATTATCAGGAGCTATATAGAAAAGTCCTCTGTTTCCATCTACTATTGCCATTTCTCCATCTATGCTGTCATCAAGCTTTAAGGGAGTACCTATAAGTGCTGGTATTCCCATAGTTCTTGCAAGAATAGCTGTATGGGAATTAACTGAGCCCTTTATACTTACAAAGGATAATATCTTATCCTTATCCATCTGAACAGTTTCAGAGGGTGCAAGATCTTCGGCAACTATGATAACCGGCTCCTCTGATATAACATCTGAAGCATCCACACCGCTTAATATATTAATCAGTCTTTCTGATATATCCTTTACATCTGCAGCTCTTCCTCTCATATACTCATCTTCCATAGCTGCAAACATTGCTGAATAATTATCACCTGTCTGTGCAACCGCATACTCTGCATTTACCTGCTGGCTTTCAATAATATTCTCAACCGACTCTCTGTAATCGTCATCCGCAAGCATAATCTGATGCATCTCGAATATAGCTGCATTAGCCTCTCCTACTTCCTTTAACGCCTTGTCGTAAAGTGCCTGAAGCTGTTCTGTTGCTTTATTCACAGCATTAGAGTATCTTTGCTTTTCCTGCTTAGTATCTTCAATGTGTATTCTTTTAACCTGCTGTTCGGACTTATTATATACCTTTATTCTTCCTATGGCTATTCCGCCGAATACACTTCTGCCCTTATACTCCTTCATAACCGTCCTCCTTTCCACCAGACCTTAAGAATACCTCTTTGTACCTATACAAGCGGTATTTTGACTTTTATTTCACACTACATGTTTTTTTCAAAGAATTCCTTTATTGCAGCACTTGCCATATCTTCATCTGCTCCCTCTATACTAACTGTTATCTCCTGTCCATTCTTTACCGCAAGTGACATAATTGTAAATACCTTTTTACAATCACCAGTTTTACCATCCTTTGTAATAGTAATCTTACTTTCAAACTGCTTTGCTGCCTTTACAAGCTCTCCTGCTGGTCTCATATGAATTCCTTCTGGATCAGTTATTGTGTAATTAAACTCTTTCATACTTATCCTCTTTTCCGCTCACGCTTTTTATTATTATTTGTTTGTTATTATTTATTATATTATTCATACTTATTCTATAAGATATATAAGCCATATATATACCGGCTATTCCACTCTCTTCTTAAGTACCCCAAGAAGAAATGCTGATACAACTGTTCCTACTACAAGTGCAACAACATAATATAATGGGTTTCCAACAACCGGAAATACGAAGATTCCACCGTGTGGTGCCATAAGTGTGCACTTAAATACCATGCTTATAACTCCTGCTATTCCAGAACCCACAATACATGCTGGTATAACGTGCAAAGGATCTGCTGCCGCATAAGGAATAGCTCCCTCTGTTATAAATGCAAGTCCCATAACAAAGTTAGTTGGTCCTGCCTGTCTTTCTTCCTTTGTAAACTTATTCTTAAAAAGAATTGTTGCAAGTGCTATTGCACAAGGAGGAACCATACCACCTATCATAACTGCTGCCATTATATCGTAATTACCAGAAGCTATTGCTGCTGTACCAAACACATAGGCTGCCTTATTGAACGGACCACCCATATCTATTGCCATCATCGCGGCTAATATAAATCCAAGTATAACTCTGCTTGAGCTTCCCATTCCTACAAGGAACGAATTAAGTCCAGTATTGATAGCTCCCATAACCGGTTCTATAACGAAATTCATGCCAAGTCCAATAACCAGAATACCTACAACCGGATATATAAGTACTGGTGCTATCTTTTCAAGTGCCTCTGGAAGCTTGTCACACAGCTTTCTTAAACCTATGATAACATAACCTGCTACAAAGCCTGCCACGAGTGCCCCAAGGAAGCCCGACTTTCCATTGGCTGCTATATATCCACCCACAAAGCCTAGTGCAAGTGCAGGTCTGTCACCTATTGCCATTGCGATAAAGCCAGCAAGAACTGGTAACATAAAACCAAAAGCTGCTCCACCTATTGACTTAAACATAGCTGCAACAGGTGTAATTGTACCAAAATTAGCTCTTTCCGCCTCAGACAGGCTGTTCATATCAACATTAAGTCCATCTATAAGGAATGCTATTGCTATAAGAATACCACCACCAACTACGAATGGAAGCATATGCGAAACGCCATTCATAAGCTGCATATATATCTGATGTCCTATACCACCTGACTTTCCTTTCTTGACCGTAGCTGTTGGTCCATCATTTCCAGCCTTGCCTGCTTTCTGGACCTCATATAATGGTGCATCACCATTCATGGCTTTCTTTATAAGCTCCTCTGCCTTATTGATACCATCCGACACCTGACATTCTATCACTCTCTTACCTTCAAATCTTGACATTGGTACCTTGGCATCGGCCGCAACTATTATACAGTCTGCCGCCTCTATCTCTTCATCTGTCAGCACATTCTTAGCTCCACCAGAGCCTCTTGTTTCAATCTTTACAGTACAGCCAAGCTTCTTAGCTGCCTTTTCAAGTCCCTCTGCTGCCATATAAGTGTGTGCTATTCCCGTAGGGCAGGATGTAACAGCAAGAATATGAGCTGGCATGCCATTATTCTCTTCAAGTCTTTCATCTATGCTCTGGCTTTCTTCATCTGCAGCATCAATAACCTTAAGAAACTCCTCTGGTGTCTTAGCTGCCTTAAGTGCTGCAATAAAGTTTTCATCCATAAGAAGAACCGATAACTTACTTAGCACATCAAGATGTACATTATCCTTACTATTCGGTGCTGCTATAAGAAAAAGTACATTCACCGGTTCACCATCCAATGAGTCATAATCGACACCATCTCTTATAATCATAGCTGCAAGCCCAGGTCTTGTTACAGCATCGCACTTGCCATGCGGAATAGCTATTCCATCACCAATACCGGTAGTGCTTTCCTCTTCCCTTGCCATAACCTGTCTTGTATACGCCTCCGTATCACTTATATTTCCGCTTTCTGCCATAAGTGCAACAGCCTGCTTTATAGTATCCTTCTTATCCTTTGGCGTTGCATTAAGGTCTATACTTACTGGATTTAAAAGTTCTGTAATCCTCATACTGTTTACCTCCAATCTTTATTCTGTTACTTCTGTATTTAAAATATTAATATTACCCATAAGAGCTTCTACCTCTGCTCTTGTTGCAAGCTTATCTGAAAATGCACTTGCACTTCCGGCTGCTATTCCCAACTTAAATGCTGCCTCATAATTATGTTCTGTAAGCCAACCTGTTATAAAACCTGCTACCATCGAATCACCAGCACCTACAGAATTCTTAAGAGTGCCCTTAGGGGCTTCTGCCATATATATCTTATTGTCATCTGCTACAAGCACTGCACCTTTACCACCCATAGATATAAGAACATTGACCGCTCCCATTTCCTTTAATCTTAGTGCATATGGCACAACCTCATCTCTGGTACTAAGCGTCACACCAAATATATCACCCAGTTCGTGCTGATTAGGCTTTATAAGGAATGGCTTATACTTAAGAACATTCATAAGAAGGCTGCTTGTTGCATCCACAACAACCATAACGCCTTTACCCTTAAGCAGCTTCATGATATTCATATAAATATCATCTGGAATACAGGCTGGAATACTTCCTGCAAGCACTAACACATCTCCTGCTTTAAGACCTTCAAGCCTGCCTAAAAGACTTTCTATATTTTTCTTTGAAATATCTGGTCCTAAGCCGTTAATCTCTGTTCCATCTATAGATGTTAACTTAAGATTAATTCTGGACATTCCCTTATCCACCTTTATAAAGTCAGCATTAACACCAGCCTTATCAAGCCTTGTGCTTATCTGCTCACCTGTGAAGCCGGCAATAAAACCATAAGCCGTATTCTCTAAGCCAAGATTCTTAAGTACAATAGAAACATTAATTCCCTTACCGCCTGCTAATATCTGTTCACTGCTTGTTCTGTTGGTCATGCCAAGCTTGAAATCCTCAACTGAAACTATATAATCCAGCGATGGATTAAATGTAACTGTATATATCACCTTTATCCCTCCCTTCTGTTCACGTACCTTTAAGTTAATATTATAATAACTCCATATTCGTTCATATTCAATCACCATCATCCACAAACATTCATCAATATATTTGTGCAGCTTGCATAGTTTTGTGCGATTTTTTATGATTTTTATGTATAATTGTACCCATTTGAGATATTTTGTATACATCCAAGCCTTACTAATCAGTCTTTTTCAAGCAATCTTTTTCAGTTATTCTGTATGTTTTGCACATAAAAAGAAGCTATCGCCTCAACGATTTTCAATCATTTTCAATCGTTAAAGCGATAGCCCCTTCCTTTTCTTTTGCGCTCATTATATCTTAATTTACTTTTTCTCTTCCCCCTATACTCACGAACCCGCGCTGCGCGCTTTCTCGCCCTGCTTCGCATGGCTGTTCGTTCGTTAATGGCGCAAGAAAAGTAAATGTCTGCTTCGCAGCCGCTTCCTTTTCTTTTGCGCTCATTATATCCTCTTAAAGCCCGAACTTTCTTCTGATAAAATCAACCAGAAAATCTGCTGTTTTCTCAACACCAAGTACGCTGCTGTCAACCATGATATTTTTATGTTTAGGATCAGATGGAAGAAATCCGGCATAGTGCATATGATAGTTATCTCTTGCCTCATCTACTGACCTTATCATCTTCTTTGCCTCATCTTCTGTCAGATTCAGATCCTTTACACAATTCTTAACACGAGCATCATAAGGTGCATATATGTATATGTGTATTGCATCAGGTTCATCTGATAACACGAAATCTGAGCACCTTCCTACTATAATGCAGCTTTCCCTCTCAACAAGAAACCTCATAATATTCTGCTGTGCTTCAAATATATTATCCTGCTCAGAGCTTGATTCAGTTCCCAGAGGAAACATCATCCTCATATAAGAATTCTTGCTTGTCTTTTTAACCTTTTCCTCAAGCTCATCGATATGCGATACAGGAAGATTCAGCTTTTTTGCTGCCTGTTCTACTATATCTCTGTCGTAATATTCTATTCCAAGCTTCTCACTCATCATCTTAGCTATAGGTCTTCCAAGACTGCCAAACTGTCTGGCTATTGTAACTACATATTTCTTTTCATCACTCATAACTGCCTCCTATACAGAAATATCTCTTTTGTCTGATTTTTTCAATATCAGTCCGTAACCCTGTTTCAATAACATTTTATATTATTATATTCTTTACATTATTGCAGCTTTTTAGTACACAAAACCAAGAACCAGAAATCCCACAATACTGACTGCCGCACCTATAAGCACATATGGTAACTGTGATACCGCGTGGTCAAAGTTATCAATACCTGAACCCTGTGAAGCAAGAACTGTTGTATCACAATAAAAGCATGCGTGATTACCAAATGCACAACCTGAAAGAATAGCCGCCATAATAAGTATTGCATTAGCGCCTACACTTGCACCAAGTGGGAGTAATACTGGTGCTACAAGTGTACATACGCCCCATGCATTGGCAATCATAAATGCTAATATACCTGTTATGATAAATGCTAACATAGGGAATATCTTAGCTGATAATATAGGCTGTGTCAGATCTATAAAGAATTCTGTCATCTGCATCTTGCTTGCTATAGTCTGGAAAGTAAGCGCTGCAATAAGAAGAATGATTATAGGTAACATATCAGCAAAGCCTTTTACAAAGTTATCCCAGTATTCGGTAAATGTCATAAGTCTTTCTGCAAGATACATAACTAACGTAACAGCAAGACATACAACCTGTGCTACTACAAGATTTCCTGTTACACATGCAACTACTACAAGCACAAGCATAGGTATAAGGAAGTTAAGGATATTACCATCCTGTGCACCCTCTTCATCATCCATATTATACTTCTTACTTGCATCGCTGTACACCTTACCAGTTGCTGCAACTCTGTCATATGCTTTCTTCATTCCACCAAGCTTAGGAAACAGACCTGCTGAAAAAAGAATAACTATAATAAGTGCAACTATAGGATACACACAGAATGGGATTGCTTTAATATATGCACCCATCCATGTCTTTGCACCAAGTGCCTGCACACTTTCCTGTGCAAAGAATATTGCCCCGAAATATGCCGCCCACGAAGAAAATGGAAACATAACACATACTGGTGAACCTGTACTGTCAAGAAGATAGGCAAGTGCCTCTCTTGGAACCTTTACTTTATCATACACCTTTTTCATAGCCGTTCCAATTGACAATACATTAAGATAATCATCTATAAATATGATTACACCAAGTATAAATGTTGTA
>CAKRKK010000003.1 GCA_934358235.1 uncultured Lachnospira sp. | reverse complement strand
CACCAGCGCCAACAAAGCCAACAACAAAGCCGGCTGATTCAACTACAGGTGCGTCAGAAGCAGAAACAACACCATCGGTACCAGGTATAAATATATCAGATACTAAGAAGGAGAATATAACATTAGATGTTTCTGATATTGCTAATAGCAGTAATGATGAAAGCACAGAAGCTGCAGCTACCAGCTCAGATAATAATCCAGAGTCAGGTGATTCATCACACAGCATTATATGGTTTATTATGCTGATAGGAGCTGCTCTTATGGGAGCGACAGCTTTATCTACAATAGTTATAAAGAAAAAAGAGGAAAGATAAGCTGATCATACAGGTCAGGTTGTTGAACAACTGATATAAATAAAGCGGGAAGAGAATGTATGTTTTCTTCCTGCTTTTTTATAATTTGATGTAAAAGAAGCGATAAAAGCGATAAAAGACATGGCGTATATCTTGACGATATATGTAAAACAAAGTAAAATATTATAGGTATAAACAATATTATTTTAAGATGATAGTTATATTTCTATCAGAATGGGAGGAAGTTAAACATGGCTTTAGTAGGAATAGTTATGGGTAGCGATTCTGATATGCCTGTTATGGCTAAGGCAGCAGACATATTAGACAAGTTGGGTGTATCTTATGAGATGACAATTATCTCAGCACACAGAGAACCAGATGTTTTCTTTGAATATGCTAAGACCGCAGAGGAAAAGGGGTTCAAGGTAATCATAGCAGGTGCAGGAATGGCAGCACATTTGCCAGGAATGTGTGCAGCTATATTCCCTATGCCAGTCATAGGAATTCCTATGCATACAACTTCTCTTGGAGGTAGAGATTCATTATATTCAATAGTTCAGATGCCAACAGGTATTCCGGTTGCAACAGTTGCAATCAACGGTGGTGCCAATGCAGGCATACTTGCAGCTAAGATTCTTGCAACAGCAGATGAGAAGCTTCTTGACAGACTTAAGAACTATACTAAGGAGTTAAAGGAAAGCGTACAGGCTAAGGACGCAAGACTTCAGGAAGTGGGCTATAAGAATTATTAATATCCAGCAATAGCCTGGCTTTTCATAAGAATTAAAGAATCATAAGAACAGTATTTATATATAAACGGAGGATAATAATGGATTACAAGAACGCAGGTGTTGATATTGAAGCGGGTTACAAGTCAGTAGAACTTATGAAGGAGGCAGTTAAGTCTACCTTCAGACCAGAAGTGTTAGGTGGAATTGGTGGATTTTCTGGTGCATTTTCACTTGAAAAGATTAAACAGATGGAAGATCCTGTGCTTCTTTCAGGAACAGACGGATGTGGTACTAAGGTTAAGTTAGCATTCATTATGGATAAGCATGATACTATCGGTATTGATGCAGTTGCTATGTGTGTTAATGATGTTGTATGTGCAGGTGGAGAGCCACTTTTCTTCCTTGATTACATCGCTTGTGGCAAGAATTATCCAGAAAAGATAGCTACAATCGTTGGCGGTGTTGCAGAGGGCTGCCGTCAGTCAGAATGTGCACTTATCGGTGGTGAAACAGCAGAGCATCCAGGTCTTATGCCTGTTGATGAGTATGATGTTGCTGGCTTTGCAGTAGGTGTAGTTGATAGAAAGGACCTTATAACAGGTCAGGATATAAAGCCAGGGGATACTCTGATTGGTATAGCTTCAAGTGGTGTCCATTCTAATGGTTTCTCGCTTGTAAGAAGCGTATTTACAATTACAGAGGAATCTCTTAATACATATTATGAATCACTTGGAAAGACTCTTGGTGAGGCTTTACTTGCTCCAACTAAGATATATGTTAAGACTATGAAGTCTATTAAGAATGCAGGTGTTCGTGTTAAGGGCTGCAGCCATATTACAGGTGGTGGTTTCTATGAGAATATCCCAAGAATGCTTCCAGATGGCGTAAGAGCAGTAGTTAAGAAGGACAGCTATGAGGTTCCAGCTATATTTAAGATGTTACAGACAGATGGTGAGATTGAGGAACATATGATGTATAATACCTTCAATATGGGTATTGGTCTTGTATTAGCTGTAGATCCTAAGGATGTTGATGCAACTATGGAGGCTATAAAGGCAGCCGGTGAGACACCTTATGTAATTGGTAGCGTTGAGGCCGGTGAGAAGGGAGTTACTTTATGCTAAGAATAGCTGTTATGGTATCTGGAGGCGGTACTAACCTTCAGGCTATTATAGATGGCGTAAAGGATGGCACTATTACGAATACTAAAATAGCTGCTGTCATAAGTAACAATGCAGGTGCATATGCCCTTACCAGAGCTAAGGAGAATGGAATAGCTGCATATTGTGTATCACCTAAGGATTATGCTACAAGGGAAGAGTTTAATGATGCACTCTTAGAAAAGGTTAATTCACTTAACGTAGATCTTGTAGTGTTAGCGGGCTTCCTTGTTAAGATTCCTGAGCAGATGGTACATCAGTACAGCCATAGAATAATCAATATTCATCCATCGCTTATACCAGCATTCTGTGGCGTTGGATTTTATGGACTTCACGTCCACGAAGCAGCGCTTGCTAAGGGTGTTAAGGTCACAGGTGCAACTGTTCATTATGTAGATGAGGGCATGGACACAGGAGAAATTATATTCCAGAAGGCTGTTGATGTTCTTGAGAATGATACACCAGAAACTCTTCAGAAGCGCGTTATGGAGCAGGCAGAGTGGAAGCTGCTTCCTGCTGCCATTAACAGGATTGCCAATGAGAAGAATAATTAATTAAACGAAAAGCTGGAGGAAGAATAGATGAAGGTTTTAGTTGTAGGTAGTGGCGGACGTGAGCATGCTATATGCTGGAAGATAAGCCAGAGTCCTAAGGTAGATAAAATATATTGTGCACCTGGTAATGCTGGTATAGCAGAGGTTGCAGAATGTGTTGATATAAAGGCTATGGAGTTTGATAAGCTGGTCAGCTTTGCAAAGGATAACTCGATAGATTTAACAGTAGTAGGTATGGATGATCCGCTTGTAGGTGGTATAGTAGATGTTTTCGAGGCTGAGGGCTTAAGAGTGTTCGGACCTAGAAAGAATGCTGCCATACTTGAGGGCTCTAAGGCTTTCTCAAAGGATCTTATGAAGAAGTATAATATTCCTACGGCTGCATATGAAACATTTACATCAGCAGAGGATGCCAAGAAGTATCTGGAAACAGCCAAGTATCCTATCGTGCTTAAGGCAGATGGACTTGCATTAGGAAAAGGCGTTCTTATTTGTGAAGATAAACAGACAGCACTTGCAGGTGTAGATGAGCTTATGCTCGATAAGAAGTTTGGTTCAGCAGGTAATACCATTGTAATTGAAGAATTTATGACAGGACGAGAGGTGTCAGTTCTTTCCTTTGTTGATGGCAATACGATTAAGATTATGTCTTCTGCACAGGATCATAAGAGAGCCAAGGATGGTGATCAGGGACTTAACACAGGTGGAATGGGTAACTTCTCTCCTTCACCTTTCTACACTAAAGAGGTAGATGATTTCTGTAAAAAGTATATATATCAGGCAACAGTTGATGCTATGAAGGCAGAAGGAAGACCTTTCAAGGGAGTTATATTCTTTGGACTTATGCTTACTCCAGAGGGACCTAAGGTTCTTGAGTATAACGCAAGATTTGGTGATCCTGAAGCACAGGTTGTTCTTCCAAGAATGGAGAATGATATTATAGATGTCTTTGAGGCATGCGTAGATGGAACACTTGATAAGATTGACCTTAAGTTCGCTGATAATGCCTGTGTATGCGTAGTACTTGCATCAGATGGTTATCCGCTTGAATATAAGAAGGGCTTTGAGATAACAGGTATGGAAAACTTCAAGGGTAAGGACTCTTATTTCTTATTTCACGCAGGTACTAAGTTTAATGAAGCTGGCAAGGTCGTTACTAATGGAGGACGTGTTCTTGGAGTTACAGCTCTTGGAACAGACCTAAAGGAAGCGCGTGCTAATGCCTATAAGGCAACAGAATGGGTTGATTTCGCTAATAAGTATATGCGTCACGATATAGGAAAAGCTATAGATGAGGCGTAATCATAATAGGTTATAAAGCTTTTGTATGCGTTAAATTGTGTATAGAAATGAGGATTAATATAGTATGAAGATTACATCGGTAAAAGGTACGAATGATTATCTTCCTAATGAAGTAGAGATAAGAGATTATCTCCAGAATGAAATATTAAAGGTATATGTTGCCAATGGATTTGAACATATAACCACTCCTGTTATTGAAGATATTGAGAATCTTGATAAGAGTGATGGTGGCGAGAATCTTAATCTTATATTTAAGATTATGAAGAGAGGTGACAAGCTTGATAAGGCTCTTGCAAGCGGTGTTACTTCACAGAATGAGAATGTACTTGCTGATATGGGGTTAAGGTATGACCTTACACTGCCTCTTAGCAGATATTTTGCCAATAATAAGGATAAGCTTACACTTCCAATGAAATGTATACAGATGGACAGAGTTTACAGAGCAGAACGTCCACAGAAGGGAAGATTAAGAGAGTTTGTTCAATGTGATATAGATATTATAGGTTCAGACTCAAAGGATTCAGAAATAGAGCTTATACTTACAACAACCAAAGCACTTAAGGCTATTGGCATGAAGAATTTCAAGGTTAAGCTTAATGACAGAAGGCTGCTTCGCGCATTTCTTATGGATTGCGGCTTCGGGGAAGAACAGCTTGATAGTGTGTGCATAACATTCGATAAGATGGATAAGATTGGTCTTGAGGGCGTTAAGCAGGAGCTTGAACAAAAGGAGTTCTCAAAGGCTGCTGTTGATAAGTTTACGGGATTTCTTGCAGGTGTGGATAATCCACAGGAGATTACACTTGAATCGGTTAAGGATATTCTTGTTGATAAGGCACCGGCAGAAAGTCTTGAGTATATCATGAATTCAGTAAATGCTTTATGTAATGATGAATTCGACGTTGTATTCGACCTTTCCCTAGTAAGGGGACAGGGCTACTATACTGGTACTGTATTTGAGGTTGAGAGTATTGACTTTAAGGGTGCAATAGCAGGTGGCGGAAGATATGATAATCTTATAGGTAAGTTCTTAGGACAGCAGGTAAGTGCGGTAGGCTTTTCTATAGGCTTTGAGCGTATCTTCTCAATACTTATGGAGCAGGGTGTAGCACTCCCTGATAAGGATAACAGAATAGCTGTTATGTATGATGAGGGTGAGCTTTCAGATGCTTACAGAATTGCTGAAAAGTACAGGGCTGATGGCGGAATCTGTTCTTTATACGTTAAGCCAAAGAAGATGGGCAAGTTCCTGTCAAAGCTTCAGGAAAGAGGCTATACAGGCTTTGTTAATGTAAGTAATGGCGATGAAATATCAAGGTTTGAATAAAACTAATACTTTTGTATTGTTTTAACTGCTTTGCAGTATTAAGGCCTGGCAGATGTGTTGATTTAAGTAAGCTGCACATCGGCCAGGCAATTTTATTCTAAGAGGCTGTTTGCTTTAATAAAAGCAGTTTAATTATTGAACTGCCTTATTCAGAGCATTCTGGATTGCGCTAAGAAGCAGATTAGCAGTATACTTATTAGCAGAATCATAAGTAATGTTAGTTGTGGTTCCATTTTCGATAACAGCATTTTTTATTTCGTTGAATGAGGTTGTAAGCATAGGGTACATGGTCTGTACTGAGTCTGACAGATTAATCAGTTCTATGCTGTTAATGTTATTGGAATCAACGGTTACCTGGATATCAGCAGGATTGCCCCCTATCATAAGTGAAGCAGTATATACACCGGGTGTATAATGTATATCTGAAGCAGGTGCAGGAAGACCTCCAGAGTACTCAGATGGTGTTATGGAAGCACTTGCTGGCCTGGTTTCAGGCTTTTTAAAGGATAGTATATATATAGCTGCTATTATAACAAGGGCAGCAATTACGCATATGGTTATTATTAGCTTCTTAAGTGGTATAACCAATATTTTCGTAGATCCACTCATAACATATAATCCTCCCATTTGTAAGAATATATGTGAGTGTCAGTATGATTAGAACCAGCTATTACAGATGCTTGTGAAGCTGTTTATAAATGTTGATTAGTAAGGAGTGATGGGATGTCATTACAGTATATATTAGGTGGCTCGGGTTCCGGAAAGTCCACATATTTGTATAATTCTATAATTAAAGAGGCTGTTTGGAATCCATCTATGGATTATATTATTGTTGTTCCGGAGCAGTATACAATGGCAACCCAGAAGCGGGTGGTTGAGCTGCATCCAAGAAGGGGTATATTGAATATAGATGTAGTCAGCTTTGAGCGTCTTGCTTATAAGGTGTTTGAGGAGGTTGGAGCAACAGATTATCCTGTTCTTGATGATACAGGAAAGAACCTGATTGTAAGGCGTGTACTTGAGCAGAATAAGAAGTCATTAAGATTCTTTGAAAGTAATATATCCAACACAGGCTTTGTATCAGAGCTGAAATCAGTTATATCGGAGCTGCTGCAGTATGATATAGATGTGGATAAGCTTCAGGAAATCAATAAAAATGTTGATAACAACAGCCTGCTTGGAATGAAGCTGGATGATATAGCTCTTATATATGGGGGCTTTAAGTCTTTTATAAAAGACCATTATATAACCTCAGAGGAAATTCTTGACCTTATGTGCCGTAAGGTAAGGGAATCAGAGCGTATAAAGGGGAGTGTTATTGCATTTGACGGGTTTACAGGCTTTACACCTGTGCAGTACAGACTTATAGGGATACTGCTTGATATGTGTAATATGGTGCAGGTTACACTTACAATAGATGCCCGTGAGCAGGTGAATGTTAATGAGGGAATAGAGAAGCTTTTCTATATGACTAAGGATACAGTTGCACATCTTAACAGAATCTGTGACGAGCAGCATATTGATATAGAAAAGGTGGTTGTTTCAGATATAGCGGCTAATGCCAATGGAAAAGCTGCAGCCTGCAAGGAAGTGGCAGAAAAGCATACAAGATTCGCAGCATCAAAGGAGCTTGCTTTTCTTGAACAGAATATATTCAGGCCAGGTGCAGGATATTATAAGGGAAAAGTGAATGATCTTGTTATGTATGCAGGTATTACTCCGAAGGATGAAATACAGTATGTGGCAGGGGAAATATTAAGGCTTACAAGATTATCTGGCTACAGATATAAGGAGATAGCTGTTGTTACAGGTGATATTGCTGTGTATGGAAAGCTGGCGGCTAATATATTTGCACAGAATGATATACCATATTTCCTTGACCAGAAGCTGCACATAACTGATAACTGTCTGGTAGAGCTTATAACAGCGGCGTTAGATATTGTTGAAAAGAATTATACATATGATAGTGTGTTCAGATATTTAAGAACCGGACTTGCAGGACTGTCAGAGGAAGAAATAGATATTCTTGATAATTATTGTCTTGCCGTAGGTATAAGAGGAAGAAAGCAATGGAATCAGGAATGGAATAAGAAGTTTAGAAGCAGTGGCATAACTACAGACTTAGATATGTTAAATAAGCTTAGAATAAAGGCTGCTAAGCCTATAGCAGAGCTTGAGGATAAGCTAAGGGCTGCTGAGGGTAAGGTTACGGCAATGACAACCGCAGTATATGAGCTGCTTGCAGGACTACATTGCGAGGAGCAGATGAATGAGCTTGCCATAGGTTATACTGATGAGTACAGGCAGATATATGGCAAGCTTATGGAATTATTCGATAAGGTGGTACAGCTTCTTGGTGAGGAGAAGGTTACGATTAAGGAATATAATCGTATTATGGCATCAGGCTTTGAAGAGATAAAGATAGGACTTATTCCGCCATCGAATGACTGCGTTGTGATTGGTGATATAGAAAGAACAAGACTTGATAATATAAAGGCTATGTTCTTTATAGGTGTAAATGATGGTTATGTTCCTAAAAGGAGTGACAGCCGCAGTATATTATCAGAAGCTGACAGGGAGAAGCTAAAGACTATGGACGTGGCTTTATCAATGTCCGTAAGGGAGAAGGCATTCGTCCAGAGATTTTATCTTTACCTTATTATGACAAAGACATCTAATAAGCTGTATATAACATATGCACATAACAGCATGGACATGAAGGCTGTATTGCCATCCTATATCATAAGAATGATAAGAAAAATGTTTCCTGGAATAAATGTACTTTCCCATGACGATACCTTAAGCCAGCACTCATATATAAGAATTCCAAAGGCGGAGCTTGAATGGAGTGAGGAGGGACTTTCTAAGCTGCTTGCAGAGGGGGTTGCACTAGAGCTGTACGGAAAGGAGCTTGCCGGAAGCGTAACCTCCTTTGAACAGTATGCAGCCTGCCAGTATGCGTATTTTTGCAGATATGGTCTTAATCTGGCTGAACGTGAGGAGTATAAATTCGCGGTTAATGATTTCGGAACTATACTTCATGCAGTTATAGAGGATGTGTCTAAGAATATAAAGCAGAACAAGAAGTCGTTCCTGCTTATATCTGATGAGGAGAGAAGAAAGCTTGTATCAGACAGCATACACGCTATTGCAGACAGCTATGGCAACACTATACTTAAAAGCACAAGCCGTAATGAGTTTCTTATAAAGCGGATGGAGGAGCTTGCAGACAGAACTCTGTGGAATATTGGAAAGCAGCTTGCGGATGGTGTTTTTGTACCAGATACATTTGAAAAAGGCTTCCTGACAAAGATAGAAGACCTTCCGCATGACGTGACATTCTTTATGCAGGGAAAGATAGACAGAATAGATATATGTGAGGACGAAGACAATGTATATGTAAAGGTGGTTGACTATAAGACAGGACATTCTGACTTTGACCTGTTAAAGACATATTATGGTCTTAAGATACAGCTTTTTACATATATGAAGGAAGCACTTGAATACGAGAAAAATATGCATAAAGGAAAGAATGTCATACCAGCCGGATTATTATATTACAATATAGACAATCCGATAGTTGAAACAAGACAGACAGCTTCTGATAAGATAGAGGAACTTATAAGAAAAGAGCTCAGGATGAAGGGTGTTGTTAATTCCAACCGGAATATTATAAGCAAGCTTGATTCTACAGAAGGGAGCTCTCTTAATATACCAGTAACAATCAGTAAGTCTGGCAGCATAGATGCGTCTAAGAGCAAGGTGTTATCAACAGAGGAGCTTCTTGCACTTGGCAGCTATGTTGATAAAGGAAATGTTGATAAGGCAGCAGGAATCCTGGACGGAAGTATACATATCAATCCATACAGGCGTGGGCAGGAAAGCAGTTGCACCTATTGTCCATATAATGGTGTATGTGGCTTTGGAGAGGACCTGCCGGGAGGAAAGTTTAGAAGATTGAATAATCTTAGCGAAGAGGATATATGGGCACAGATTAAGACAGAAACAAAGAAACAGGATAGCTAAAGGAGAAGGTTATGGCTAAGGCTTGGACTACACAGCAGCGTGCGGCTATGGATACAAGAGCTGCGAATATTCTTGTATCTGCAGCGGCTGGTTCCGGAAAGACAGCCGTGCTTGTTGAAAGGATAATAAAGCAGATTACTAAAGAGAATGGAACAGATATAGATAGAATGGTGGTTGTTACATTTACCAAGGCAGCAGCGGCTGAGATGAAGGCGAGAATAAGAAACCGGCTGGATGATATGCTGGAGGAGGATGAAAAGAATTCAAACCTGATTAAGCAGATTGCACTCATAAGTAACGCCCAGATAACAACTATAGACAGCTTCTGCCTGTGGATATTAAAGAATCATTTTTCACAGATTAATCTTGATCCCGGTTTCAGAGTCGCAGACAGAGGGGAAATAACTCTTATTGAGAACGATGTTATGCAGGATATGCTGGAGGATTATTATAAAAAGGGCGATGAGCAGTTTATAGCATTTATTGAGGCATATGGAACAGGCAGGAGCGATACTAATATTGAAGAAATTATAAAAAAAATATATGTTCTTGCCAGAAGTAATCCATGGCCAAATGAGTGGTATGAGCAGGTAATAGCCTCCTATACAGATTGTGACAATAACAATAATAAGGTGCTGGCAGACCTTTATGAGAGTATAATAGCGGGCATAAGTGATTATAAGAAAAAGTATGAATATATGCTTGAATTATGCAACAGAATAGATGGTCCGGTTAATTATAAGGAAGCTGTTAATTCGGATTACACAAGTATATGCAGTATTGTGAATTCAACAGATTTTGATGAGCTTGCAGGAAGAATTATTAATCTGGAATTCGCGCGCCTTAGCACTAAAAAGATGCCTGATGCAAGAGAGGAGCTTAAGGATTATGTTAAGCAGCAGAGGGATAAGTTTAAAAAGTATATAGCTGCACTCTGCAGGAATGTCTTCACAACAGATATAGACAGCCTTATGGAGGATGTACGTGCTAATGCACCTGTGATTAAGCAGATGGTGAGTATATCAAAGGATTACGCAGACAGAATGGAAGCAGAAAAGCGCGACAGGGGAATAGTGGAATTCAGCGATATAGAGCATTATGCACTTGATATTCTGGTGAAAAAGCAGGATGGACATAAAGAGTATACGAATGTTGCAGATGAGCTTGCTATGTATTTTGATGAGATACTTATTGATGAATATCAGGATTCCAATCAATTACAGGAGGAGATACTTACCGCAGTATCTAAGGCAAGAATAGAGAGCATGCCAGATAATATGTATATGGTAGGTGATGTTAAGCAGAGTATATATAAGTTCAGGCTGGCGTGTCCGGAGCTTTTTATGGGTAAGTATTACAGCTATCCTGATTATATTCAGGAGACTGGGGATAATGCCGATAACCAGGCAGTAAAGAAAAGCTGCAAAATAGAGCTTCAGAAGAATTTCAGAAGCAGAAAAAATGTGCTTGATACAACTAACGATGTATTTTACAGAGTTATGAACCGCAGCTATTGTGGTATACAATATGATGAAAAACAACAGCTAAACTGTGGCTTTGATTATCCTGTATGTGAGGATAAAAGAAACTTCGGGCAGAAGGAGGAGTCAGGTACAGAGGTTGTAGTTATAGATGCCTCAGAGGAAGAGGAACGCAGCGGTGTTGAAACAGAGGCAGCATATATGGTTAAAAGAATCCGCGGCTTTATGTCTGAGGATGAGCCCTGCTATGTTTATGATACAGACATATCTGATTACAGAAGGATACAGTATAGTGATATAGCGATACTTACAAGAACACTTACCGGCTGGGCTGACACTATTGTAAATGTATTGCTGGATAATGATATTCCGGCTATGGCAGATACGGCACAGCAGTACTTTAAAGTAAGAGAGATAAAGCTGCTTATAAACCTTCTTACCTGTATAGATAATCCTTTGCAGGATATTCCGATGGCGGCAGTATTATTATCCTACTTTGGAGGCTTTACGGAGGACGAGCTTGCCAGACTTAGGATATATGGAAAAGGCAGGGCAAAGTCAGACAGGCTGTTTATAAAGCAGATGCAGCTTCTTTTGGAAGAATTATCAGAAGAAGCAGCAACGGATGCTGATAATCACGAGCTTATAAAGCTGGCACATAAGTGTGACAGCTTTCTTAAAAAACTGGAGAAGCTGCGCGAGAAGTCAAGGCATATGACGATATATGATCTTTTATGGGAAATTGTATACAATACGGGCTATTATGATTATGTTGGAACGATGCCGGCTGGAGCGAAGAGACAGTCTAATATAGATGTACTGTTAGACAGGGCTTCGTCCTTTGAGGGTACAAGCTATAGTGGATTGTTTAACTTTCTAAGGTATATAGAAAGGCTCCAGAAATATGATATAGAGCTTACGGATTCGTCAGGAACAGGTGGAAATACAGCTTCGGTACGTGTTATGAGCATACATAAAAGCAAGGGGCTTGAATTCCCGGTTGTTATGCTTGCAGGTATTAATAAACAGATTAATAAGATGGATGCCAGAAACCGTCTTGTTATAGACCAGCAGCTTGGAATAGGAACAGATTATGTTAATCTTGAAAATAAGACAAGGACCTCAACTATAATTAAGGGCGCTATTGCAAGAAAGATACTTAGGGATTCCATAGCTGAGGAGGAGAGAGTGCTATATGTTGCAATGACAAGAGCAAGGGAAAAGCTGATATTGGTTGGAAGCATATCAGGTGCTGATAAGAAGCTGACAGGCTGGCAGATGCTCTCAGATGAGCTTGTTGATGGGGGAATATATTCTTATGCTGAATGTGAGAAGCTTGATAAGTATTCAGATATGATTATGCCGGTTGCACTTCTGCCTGCTGAGTGTAACAAGGGCAGGTTTGAGGTAAGAATGGTGGCAGCAAGTGAGCTGTCAGATGAGGATATAAGGAAAGAACAACAGCAAAGCAAGGAAACACCTAAGACAGGAAAAGAGGCAGAGAATACCGAAGTAAGCCAGCTTCCTCCATATATAAAGGATCCATCTGCGGATAGGAAGGTTAAGGTTACTGTAACGGAATTAAAGCAGATGCAGGCGGATGCAGATTATGAAGCAGATGCTTTTATGCCAGAGGATATTAAAGCAGCGTATGAAAAGTCAAGGTCAGACAGGCTTAACAGGAAAGCAAAGGAAAAGACAGCAGAAGAAAAGACAACAAAAGCTGATATAGCAGAAACAGAAGCAGCCTTTATACCAACTATTCCAAGGTTTATATCAGGACAGGAGGCTGTTCTTTTAGCCAATGAACGTGGAACTGCTTATCACAGAGTTATGGAATGTCTTGATTACAGCAAAATAGAAAGCCTTTGTGATGTTAAGGCGGATATTAAGAGAATGCTTGATACAGAACGTATGAGCAAGCTGCAGGCTAAGAATATAAAACCACAGGATATATATGCATATATAAGCTCACCGATAGGACAGAGGGTAAAGAAGGCTGTTATACAGGGAAAGGCAAGGCGCGAGCAGCCGTTCGTATTTGAGTATGATGGACAGCTTGTGCAGGGTGTTATTGATTTATATATTATTGAGGATGATAAAATAGTGCTTGTGGATTATAAGACGGACCGCGTAAGGAAAACTAAGACAGGAGAGGCCGAGCTTGTAAAAAGATATGGCGTCCAGCTTGAGTATTATGCCAGGGCACTTTCACAGCTTACAGGTTTAGAGGTTAAGGAAAAGATTATATATTCATTTGCACTGGGTAAGCAGATAAATGTGGATTAGTGAATGTGTATTAGTAAGCAGGTGGTTGAATTTATTAATTAGATACTATATACTAAATTAGTTACACTAGGTTTAATAATAGTTTATATATAGAAATGAGGATTACTATGTCAGACATAACAAGTGAAATAAAGAAAAGAAGAACCTTTGCAATCATATCGCATCCGGATGCAGGTAAGACAACGCTTACAGAAAAGTTTCTGTTGTATGGAGGTGCTATCAATCTTGCAGGTTCGGTAAAAGGAAAGAAAACAGCAAAGCATGCTGTATCAGACTGGATGGAGATAGAAAAGGAAAGAGGTATTTCTGTTACATCCTCAGTACTTCAGTTTAATTATGATGGATATTGCATCAATATTCTTGATACTCCGGGACACGAGGATTTCTCTGAGGATACCTACAGAACACTTATGGCAGCAGATTCAGCGGTCATGGTCATAGATGCATCAAAGGGTGTCGAAAAGCAGACTATTAAGCTTTTTAAGGTATGTGTTATGAGACATATTCCTATATTTACATTTATAAATAAAATGGATAGAGAAGCCAATGATCCATTTGAACTTCTTGATGAAATAGAGAATGTGCTTGGCATAGCAACATGCCCTATTAACTGGCCAATAGGCTGCGGCAAGGAGTTTAAGGGTGTATATGACAGAAAGCAAAGAGAGGTATCACTCTTTAAGGCTGCCATGAATGGACAGAAGGAGGTCGCTACTAAGAATATCGCACTTGATGCGCCTGAGCTTAAAGCAGAGATAGGCGATGCTTATCTTGAAAAACTAGATGAGGATGTTGAGTTACTTGATGGTGCAAGTGCTGAGTTTGATCTTGCAAAGGTACAGGCAGGAGATCTTACACCTGTATTCTTTGGTTCAGCGCTTACTAACTTTGGAGTTGAAACATTTTTACAGCATTTCCTTGATATGACTACATCACCACTCCCACGTAACTCATCAGAAGGACTTATTGATCCTTTTAAGGAGGATTTCTCAGCATTTGTATTTAAGATACAGGCTAATATGAATAAAGCACACAGAGACAGAATAGCCTTTATGCGTATATGTTCAGGAAAGTTTACTGCCGGTATGGAGGCTAATCATGTACAGGGTGGAAAGAAGATAAGACTTTCACAGCCACAGCAGATGATGGCGCAGGAAAGACATATAGTAGAGGAGGCTTATGCAGGTGATATTATAGGTGTATTTGATCCTGGTATATTCTCAATCGGTGATACTATATGCTCATCTAACAAGAAGTTTATGTTTGACGGTATTCCTACATTTGCACCAGAGCATTTTGCAAGAGTAAGACAGATGGATACTATGAAACGTAAGCAGTTTATAAAGGGTATAAGCCAGATTGCACAGGAGGGTGCAATCCAGATATTCCAGGAATATAATACTGGTATGGAAGAAATTATTGTAGGTGTTGTAGGTGTGCTTCAGTTTGAAGTACTGGAATATCGTCTTAAGAACGAGTATAATGTGGATATAAAGCTTGAACCGCTTCCATATGAGCATATCAGATGGATAGAGAATCCTGAACAGGTGGATGTAAACAGAATAGTTGGAACATCTGATATGAAGAAGATTAAGGACCTTAAGGGTAATCCGTTACTTGTTTTTGCTAATAGCTGGTCGGTTAATATGGTGCTTGAACGTAATGAGGGACTTAAGCTGTCAGAGTTTGGAAGAAACTAGCTTATTCGTAAATGTGGTATAAATGTAGAGTGAAGACATCAGACAATAAGGAACCAGGTGATTAGATGAAAGGAAACTATAGAAATGTTATCAGAAGGGCAGCCGCAATACTGCTTATAATGGTGATTGTTATAAGTGTGCAGTTAGGTTATGCCGGGGCGTTTCAGGTTAAGGCAGAGGACGGGATTATAGCAACAGGTTATGTTAATTTCGATGTCACAGACCTGAGGATAAGGACATCACCTATTAACGGCAATATTATAACTAAGGTTAATGGTGGATTTAAGTTTGATATATACGAGGAAGTCAGTACAAGTGCTACATATAAGTGGTATAGTATAGGATTTTATCTTGATGGAGAATATACAAGAGGTTATATAACTTCCCAGTATACAACAAAGGATAAAAAGTCGGATTATCAGCCAGATAATAACTTTGAGGATTATCTTAGCGCACAGAACTTTCCAGACTCCTATAAGGAAAGCTTAAGACAGCTTCACGAGAAGTATCCATTATGGGTATTTGTAGCCGATCATAATGGCAGGGACTGGAATGCTATGGTTAAGGCACAGAATGTAATAGGAAGGAGCCTTATCTATAGCTCTGCTGATTCATCCTGGAAATCAACAGCAGAGGGCTGTTATAATTGGGAAACAGGAGAGTATACAGAGCTTGATAGTGGCGGCTGGGTACAGGCATCAGAGGGACTTGTAAAGTATGCCTTAGATCCAAGGAATTTCCTTAATGATACATATATATTTATGTTTGAGAGTCTTTCATATGATTCTTCTGTACACAATACGGATGGTGTCCGTAATATTATAGATGGTACATTTATGGAGAATTCAAGCCACGAGCTTAACGGATATGATTATGCAACGCTGCTTATGTATGCAGGAGAGGTATCTAAGGTGAGTCCATATCATCTTGCTACACGTATTATACAGGAGCAGGGGGCGAATGGTGCGGGTAATCAGATATCAGGCAATGTAAGTGGTTATAAGGGCTATTATAATTATTACAGCCAGAATGCCTATGCAAGCGGTGGCCTTAGTGCTGTCCAGAATGGCCTTAAGTATGCCGCACAGTCAGATGATTCCAATATGAGACCATGGAACAGCAGATATAAGGCAGTTGTTGGTGGTGCTATTAATCTTGGAAAATGGTATATAAACAGAGGACAGGATACAATATATTATGAGAAGTTTGATATAAAGAATTACTCACATCAGTATATGACCAATGTATTAGCACCACGTTCGGAAGCAACAAGAGCGAAGAAGGCTTATAGTACAAGCACGCTTGGCAAAACGGCATTTAAGTTTAATATACCGGTATATGATAATATGCCAGCTTCAAGATGTATTCTTCCAGATGGTAATAAGAGCTCTAATAACTGGTTAAGAGGTCTATCTGTTGATGGATATTCGCTTACACCAACATTTGCACCAGATACTACAGATTATAGTCTTATAGTTGATAACTCTGTTACAAGTATAAATGTATCAGCTAATGCAGCAGATTCTAATGCAAGTATAAGCGGAAACGGAAAGCATCAGTTAGCAGTAGGCAATAATACTATTAATATAGTTGTCAGTGCAGAGAATGCAACAACAAGGACATATAGCATCAATGTTGTGCGGAAGGCTGCTGACAATAATAAGCCGGATAATGGCAATAATAATACCAATAATTCTAATAATAACACTAAGCCAGATAATGGCAGCAATAACAATGGTTCTGGTGAGAGTGATGGCTTTAGCAGTAACCTTAATATCAACAACGATAAGGGCATAGTAACAGGGGTCGGAGTAGGAAGCAGTACTAGTAGTATTCTTAATGGAATCACTTATACCAATGGCTGTTACGGAAAGCTTCTTAACAGCTCAGGTGGTGAGCGTTCGGCTGATGATACAGTAGCAACGGGGGATAAGCTCGTTGTATACAAGAAAGATGGAAGTATATATGCACAGTATGATGTTGTGATATATGGTGATGTGAATGGCGATGGTACTATAGACCTTATGGATTTTGTGGCAATTAAAAGAGCAATACTTAATGTGTCACAGCCGGAGGGTGTTCGCTTTAAGGCAGCAGATATAATTCATGATGGTGTTATAGACCTTATGGATTTCGTAGCGATTAAAAGACATATTCTTGGGGTAAGTTATATACAACAAGGCTAGTATTAAGGCAAAGGGATAAGGTGGATATGAAAAGATTAAAAAAGATAGCTGCAATATTACTTGCGATATTGTTATGTGTTCCAATGGTGAATCTAACAAGCACGAAGGCGGCAGGCTCTGCAAGGGTTTCTATAGGCTCTGCCAGCGGAACTGTCGGTGAAACAGTATCAGTAACGGTTTCGATAGATGCCAGCTTCCAGATAGGTGCTGCAACTATATATATATCGTACGATAAGAATGTAATAGAGCCGGCAAGTGGAAGTAATACTGGAATGGTAACCTGTAATTTCTTAGACAGCAGTTCATCCAACAGCCAGTCAACGTCAGTAAGCTTTAAGATAAAGAAGGCTGGAACCTCTGCACTTAATGTTGTGGGTGATTCTAAGGTTATAAGCATGGATTATGAAAATGCAAGTATAACGAAGGGCTCTGGTTCTGTTACCGGAACAGCACCAGCAAGTTATTCCTCAGATAACACACTGGGTTCATTACAGATAAGCCCAGGTGTGCTTTCACCTGCATTTTCACCTGATGTTACAACATACACAACGTCAGTAGGAAGTGATTGTGGCAGACTGACAGTTAGTGCTACACCGAATGATTCAAAGGCAACAGTAAGTGTTTCGGGAACACGTATGGATCCTGGAATGAATACAACAACTATTACAGTAACAGCCGAGAATGGAAGTAAGAAAAGCTACACTATAAAAACAACTAAGGCTGAGGATGTAAAGACTCAGGAGGAAGCAAGTAAAGCGGCTGATAGTCCGGATGCTGGCATTGAGAATAATAACAGCAGTGCAGTACAGGAGCCGTCAGTAAACGTAGCTGGAATGGGATATAAGATAACAGCCTCACTAGATGGACACACACTTCCAGAAGGATATGTGCAGTCAGAAACAGATTATAATGGCATTAAGATAACAGTTGGTATGGGAACAGATACCGGAGTTATGCTTGCTTATCTTGAGAGTGAGGATGGAACAGGAGAAAGTGGTTATTATGTATATGATTCTGTCAATAAATCATTTTCAAAGTATATAGAAGTAAGCCAGCCTGAGCTTACATATTGCATACTGCCAATAGATGAAACAGCTATGGAGCTTCCAGAGGGTTACGATATTGGAAGAACAGATATAGGTGGAGAAGAGGTTGAAGTGCTTCTTGACAGAACAGGCAGCTATGCCCTGTTTTATGGTGTAAGTTCAACAGGACAGACAGGCTGGTTCAGATATAATATAAGTGATGGAACTATACAGGGTTACGCAGGTTATAATACAGCGGATGAGCCGGTATTTAATATAATAGACAGGAAGAATAACAGCAGTACAGGTTCTTTTAGCTTATTTAAAGGCATAAATCTTATATTTATGATTATTATTGCTGCTCTTGCTATAGTTATCATAATCCTTGCAGTTATGGTCGAAATGCTCTCACGCAAGCTTAAAGTAAGCAAGAAAGCATTTGTAAAGGCTATGGATGATTATGATGATTCAGACGAATATGATAGCACTGACTGTGCTGAAGATAATAATGCTGATTATGAAGATAATTCTTATAGCGCGGATGAAAATGATTTATCTGATAAGAATTATGATGCTGATGCAGAGGATATTCTAAATAACTCTGGTATATCAGATACAGAAGATACATCATCAGAAAATGTGTCAGAAGAAATTGAACTTGAAGAGATTGAGTTAGAAGACAAAAACCGATAAAAGTAAATATATTATATGCTATATAAGTATCCTCTGGTGGATTAGACTTTATTTTATAAAGTTATCTGCCAGAGGATATTTTTTTTGACATATATATCATAGTGGTACAAATATTAGTTAATATAGGAATATGGTACTATATATTGTATTTCACGAACGAAAAGAGTGAAAAAGAAAAGCGTGGAAATGAGAATAAAATGGGAAAAAAGTTACAAAAATTAAATCTCAGAGGTAAGATTAAGTACGGTTACACATTGGTTATTAACTTTATGATACTTTCAGGAATAATAAGTATCATATGCCTTATTGTTCTTGCAATGAGGTTTAATAACTATGCCAAGGGTGTACAGAAGGCAGACAGCGCAGTTAAACTTCAAGTGCATTTCACGCTGTCTGCACTACAGGTATCCGCTTATATTATGTCTGGCATTGGCGGATGGATACTTTAAAGGTTGGGGAATAAATTAATTGAGCGGTTAAACGAATGTGTAAGCTATATGTAAGGACTATGATATATAATGATAACAAGTTAATTAAGTGACTAAAGTCTGAATGGTCTGGGGGTGGCTTATTATGAGGAAAAAGGCGGTATTGGGTGTTGTATTTTTCATGATGGCTATGTTGGCGGCGTGTACTAAATACCAGATAAATGAGGAACAGTCTGATAATAATAATCCTTTTCCTGATTATGTATATAATCAGGAAAAGGAGCAGGGGGTATATGGGCAGTCAGATATGGCAATAGCAGAAAATGGCTATTATTATGTAATTGACAATATTTTGTATTTTTATAATATAAATAGCGATGTCAATATGCCGTTATGCTCTAAGGTAAACTGTAATCATGATGGTGAAACATGTGATGCTTATGTTAGTGGAATTAATACAGAAAATGGCACATTTGGATGTAATTGCATGGATGAAAAAGTTATGTATTATAATAATCATTTATATTGTATTGAGGTTACTAAAGACAGGGATTATTATTTATGCCAGTATGATGCTACATTTGGAAATAAAGAACGTATTACAAAGCTTGCGTCAGTAAAAGATGAGCAGATAATGGTAACCAGTGTACAGGCAAGTATGATATCAGATGGTTATTTTTATTACTATACATCATTTTTGGATGCTGACTATGCAAAAAATGGTTATATTGCACCATTTTATATATGTAGAATAAGGCTTGAAAGCAATTCATCAAGAGAGGTTCTTGGAGAATTTCAGTTTCCGGGAGATTATGCTATGAAAGCTGGACAGAACAATGGTTTTGGCGTTTATCTGTCAGATAATAATATTTATTTTTATGCTGGCGGAACAGCGAGAATGTATTTTTCTGATAATAATGTACAATACCGTGTTTCAAAGTATGATTTAAGTACAGGTCAATATACAGGATTATGGACATATACAGGTGATGACAGAGTAGATGTATTTGGAGAAAATACAGGAAAAGTAGATTCTATGTCAGATGGCAGTTGTGTCAGGATGGATAGTAATGGTAATTTCTACATTATGACATCATCAACAGGTAATAATAATGATACCTTAATTAAGGTTAATTTTGATAAAAATACAAGTGAAGTTATTTACACTACAGATATGGAGAAGTTGTATTCATTACAAAGTGATGGTGAGTATTTATATTTTTTTGAGTCTACACAAAGCAGAGAAACAAAGTCATATTTCACAGCAATAGATATGAATGGTACATTAAAAGCACAATATGAAATGGAATATGATGAGGAATTTTTGGAAAAAGCAAAAAAATATTATGAGCAGTATCCAGAGGATACTTCTGTTGTTGTGGATGCATCAGGAATCTGTGTATATGGGATTGACGAAAGATATATTCTTATGGGCAGCAATAGTGATTCAGATGTATATAAGAATTTAAAATCTCTTAATAGCAAACCGTATAAAAAGGTGATAACAACAGGCGTAGGAGTAATAAATAAAATGGATTATCTGAATAGTGGCACTGCATCAATAAAACAGATATATCAGAATTTATCATAGTTACAGAGCAGGGTTAAATATAAAATGTTTAATCCTGCTTTTTAAAAATAATTACGGGGAGAAGGGATGTTATGGCAGAGCTTAAAAGAATTGTTGGAAAAACATATATATGTCTGTTAGTATGTTTATTAGTGTTTAATATGCTGATACTTGTCAGCGATAAAACAGATGACCTGCAGGTAACATATGCATATATAGAAATGCTTAATACGGCTGAAGGTGTTAAGTCAGATAGCAAACTGAGTACGGAAGCGGCAACGATAGCGTGGCAGGAATATTTTCAGAAATATGAAATCAATGGCAGTGACAGTTCTGACAAGACAGCAGCTGCTAAACAGGCAAGAGAGAAGTTAATGCAGCAGGCAAAGTATATAGATAATTACAAGGGGATAATTGAGGATAAAAGACAGACAGCAATATTATATGCAACAGCGGGAACTTATAAAAAGAACAGCTTTGAATATAACAACTTATTAAAAACGCAATATGATTTATCACAGATAATAGATGCAGATGTACAATTAAGTAATGGATTGTGGTTAGAAAAATTATATAAGAATAATTATATTCATTTATTAACATTAATTACGTGTGTATATACAGTATATATGTTTTTTTCGGAAAGAAAAAACGGATTATATCATATTGTACATACAGGTCAGAGTGGAAGGGGAGTTCTGTTTGTTAAGAGAAGTATAATATTGTTAATACAGGCGGTAGTAACGAATGTTGCACTGTATACAGAGTCAGCGGTTATGCTGCTTAACAGATATGATGGTGTAAAAGACCTGAATGTTGCAGCCGTAAGTGATGAATATTTTATACTTACTTCGGGTAAGCTTTCAAGAATACAGTTTTTAGGATTAATAATATTATTGTCGATATTGGCAAATGTTGTATTATCGCTTGTTTTATGGGCAATTTTATTGTGCTTTGGCAATGTAAATATTGGTCTGTTTTTTTATTGCTGTATTTGTGTGGCTGATGTGGTGATATATAAGGTTATTTCAGCAAAATCTATATTGCAGATATTTAAGTATCTGAATGTATATTATTTATTTTTTCCGAATAAAGCAGCAGAATACTTTAACTGGGGATGTTTTAACATTGCAGTATCTTTGTTAACAACTACGATAATTGTATCGGTATTTATAGGAATACTGGCTTTGTTTGCAAGTGCATATATCAGCATAAGAAAATATTTCACTGGTAAGATGAATATAGTAGAAAACGCTATAGAGTTAATTCTGACATATATTATGAGATTAATGGTAAAGACGAATAATTTCGGTAAAGAAGTTTATAAGATATTAATTTCACAGGGAATAATATGGATACTGCTGCTTCTTGCATATATTGCAGCTAATGTAGAGCCAAGCTATGGGGTTATATATGATGCCAAAAAGAGTTATATGTTAGGATATTATGAGAAAGCGGAAGGGTTAAGTTATGGTACGGAATTAATAGATATTTATAATGAATATAATGATGAATATGAAGATTTTCTTGATAACTTTGATTATTCTGCTGAAGGCGCGAAAACACTTCTTGCTAATAGACAGGACTTATTTAATACTGTAAAAGAGAATTTTAATTATATTAAACAGATGAATGAGAAGGGAATATCAGCCGTTGTAATTAATCCATATGAGTATACAGAAACAATAGGAAACAGAGAGTGGAATAATCAGGAACTTATTGCAATGATAAATGTTATTGCAGCTATTGTTATTTCATGCGGGTTTATAGCATATGAAAAGAAATCAATGGTAAAGAGTCTGGCTCTTACGGGAATGAACAGAAGAAAATGGCTGGTAAAGAAGTTGTTTATCCAGAGTATGCTTAGTCTGCTATTTGCCTGTATTACATATGGGATGTATTATAAGAAGCTTTGTGGTGTATATACATATACCAATATAACAGCACCATTGAAAAGTATAATGCTGTTTCAGAATTACTTAATAAACCCACCGATAATAGTATATATTTTTATTGATTTTATGATTAAATATATGTTCCTTTTGGGAATACAAATGATAATGTCAGTTGTATCTATATATGTTAAATATTCATATTGTTTTATTGCAGGGCTGGTAATTATTTTACCACAATTATTGTATATGCTTGGGTTTAAGTTTATGTATAAAATATCAATAGTAAAGTATATGGCATTTTTCAGATGTTGGATAGAAAGCGGAAGGACGATGACTGTTTACTGGTTTTTGACTGGAATAATTATTTTGATTGGAATAGGCGCAACTATATATATTATGAATGTATTCCAGCATAAGGCTGTTATAAATAAAAATGATAAGGAAAGGAGTTAATTAAAATATGGAATTAGAGCTTATAAATTTAAAAAAAACTTATGGAACAGTACAAGCGTTAAAAGGAATAAATTATAAATTTACATCAGGAATATATGGAATATTAGGTTCAAATGGTGCAGGAAAGAGTACTATGATTAATCTTATTACCGATAATATTTCAAGAGATAAGATTAATGGTGGAAGTATTTTATATAGTCAGGATAAAGAAAAAAAAGACATATTGAAGCTTGGAAAAAATTTCAGGAAAATTGTTGGATATATGCCACAACAGCAGGGATTTTATGAGGATTTTTCGCCTATGGCATTTCTTAAATATATGGCAGAAATTAAAGAAGTGAAAAAAATTAAAGTATCAGATAAAAATGGAAATACAATTACTAAAAGTGTTAATCAGCAGATAGAAGAGCTTCTCGATGTAGTTAACCTTAGTAATGTTGCATATAAGAAAATAGGTGGTTTTTCGGGAGGTATGAAACAGAGAGTTCTTTTGGCACAAGCTTTATTAGGAGAACCTAGAATTCTTATACTTGATGAACCCACTGCTGGACTTGACCCTAAAGAAAGAATTTCAATAAGAAATTATATTGCAGAATTATCAAAGAATAAGATAATTCTTTTTGCAACACATGTAGTAAGTGATATAGAGTGTATAGCCGATAAGGTTATTTTATTAAAAGATGGACAAATTATAGCAACAGGCACTCCTGTAGAATTGATTGAGAATATGTCTGGAAAAGTAGGAGAAATTACTTGTTCTCTTGAGCAGATTAGTGATAAACAGAAAAAATATAAGATAGGTAATATAAGACAAAGAAAAAATGGTTTAGCATTGAGGGTAGTAGGAGATGAGTTACCTGATGAAGCAGTAAAAGTTGAAGATAATATTAATCTGGAAGATGTATATTTATATTATTTTGAATAAATATTAATTATATCTAAGAAAGCAGGAAAAATGAATAAAATTAAAGATTTTATTGTTGAAGATACAGCAGCCTATTATGCAATGGGAGATAGGAGTAATCCAGAAGTTAGTGATATTGTTTCATCATTTTTGTTTATATTGTTTTTTTATATAATAACAATGTTTTTAAAGTTAATATTTAAAAAACGGATAAAAGTTGAAACAGCAAATGAATTTGTATGAACTCCAATTGAAAGCTAATTTGGAAAATGATAAAAAAATAAAGGCTATAAGACATGATATGAAGCATCACATAAGAGAAATTAATGCTCTTGCAGATAAATATAAAGGAAATGTAAATATACAATATAGTGGAGAAATGTTTGTTGTTGGAGTTGTAATGTATGTTTGAGAATGAGTGTTAAGTCTGTCACCTGAATTCCAATAAAACATCAATTAAGTTGTCTTTCTTTCTGTCATAGTGTATACTATTAACAATATGAAACGTATGTTTGGCATACTGAAATGGTATGTAATAGTATGAGTATAAGCGTATGGTAGTGATATGAAGAAAAGTGTAAGCAGCAATAAGCAGGTTAAAAAGGGCGCGGATACAGGCATAAGTATAGACGAATATATAGATTATAATGCATTTAATGAGGCAAGGGAGCGCATAATAGGAAAGGCACATAATGACAAGGGAATAGGCACATTGTCGGAAAAGACACTGCATGCTGTTCTTAAGAATTATTACGAGCCGGATGAAGATAAGCACGAGGTGGCTATAGATGGCTACTATGCTGATATATTTAATGACAGCGGAATAATAGAGATACAGACAAGACAGCTTAATAAGCTGCGTGATAAGCTTACGGTATTTCTTGAAGAATATCATGTCACGGTCGTATATCCATGTGCATATAATAAGTGGTTGAGCTGGATAGATCCGGAGAGCGGGGAAGTAGGTGCAAAAAGAAAGTCGCCAAGGCATTATACGGAATATGATGCATTTTTTGAGCTGTACAAGATAAAGAGCTTTCTTGACCATCCTAATCTGTCGGTACATCTGGTGCTTATGGATATAGAAGAATATAAGCTGTTAAACGGCTGGAATTATACGAAAAAAAGAGGCGCAACCAGATACGACAGGGTGCCTCTTGGAGTGAGGCGTATAGTAGAGCTTGACAGACCAGAGGATTATATGCAGTTCGTGCCGATAGAGTTAGAGGATGAGTTCATTGTAAAAGACTTTGCAAAGGCGGCAGGAGTACGTGAAGATACAGCAAGGCTGGGACTTAATATACTCAATCATCTTGGCGTTGTTAAGCGTGTTGGAAAGAAAGGTAACGCATATGTATATAGCTGTTGATGATGTGTTCAGAATATCTGTAAGAAACCTTGTTGAGTTTATGTGTACCTCAGGTGATATAGATAACAGGGATGTGTCAGTTCCCGATGTTAAGGTTATGCAGGAGGGGGCGAGAATACACAGAAAGATACAACATTCCATGGGTTCATCATATCACGCGGAGGTACTTTTAAGGCATGCAGTTCCACTTACCTCGGTTAATGGTTATGATTATACACTTAAGATAGAAGGCAGGGCAGACGGTATAATCGTTGATATCAGTGAGGATGAGGATGGCAATAAGACACCTCAGGGTGATGTTACCATAGATGAGATAAAGACTATGCAGTCAGATGTCACAAAGCTTAAAGAACCGGTGTATGTGCATAAGGCGCAGGCTTTAGTATATGGTTATATATATCTTAGTAAGCATAATCTTGACAGCATTAATATACAGATGACCTACTGTAATACTGAGACTGAAAAAATAGTAAGATTTACGGAAAACTACGATAAAGACCGGATTAGTGCGTGGTTTTTAAAGCTTGTAAATGACTTTAAAAGGTGGATGGATTATGTATTTGACGAAAGGATTATAAGAAATGAGTCAATACATAAGCTCAGCTTTCCGTTTAAATACAGAGCAGGACAAAAAAATCTTGTTGCAAGTGTATACAAGACTATTGAATCTGGACAAAAGCTTTATATACAGGCACCAACAGGCGTTGGAAAAACTATATCTACTGTATACCCGGCGGTGCAGGCGTGTGGAAGAGGCTTTGCAGACAAGATATTTTATCTTACCTCAAAGACCATAACACGTACAGTTGCAGAAGAAACGTATTCTATATTAAGAGATAAAGGACTGCATTTTACAATAGTGACTCTTACAGCGAAAGACAAAATATGTCATATGGACGAAAGAAACTGCAACCCTGATGTGTGTGAATATGCTAAGGGGCATTTTGACAGGATTAATGATGCTGTATATGACATTATCACCCATGAAAGCGTGATAGACAGGGAAAAGGTGCTTGAGTATTCTATCAAACATAAGGTATGTCCTTTTGAGATGTCCCTTGATGTATCGTACTGGTGTGATGGAATTATATGTGACTATAATTATCTGTTTGATCCGGATGCATCACTTAAGAGATATTTTTCAGATGGTGCTAAAGGTGATTATATATTTCTTGTTGATGAGGCACATAATCTTGTTGACAGAGCAAGGCAGATGTATAGTGCAACACTTGTTAAAGAAGACTTCCTTAAGTGTAAAAATCTTGTGAAAGATATTGATAAAAGACTTGCTTCTTCTCTTGAAAAATGTAATAAATACATGCTTTCACTTAAGCGTATGTGTGATAAAGAATATATAATCGTAGATGATTGTGGAACATTTCCAGCAAGCCTTTCGGCATGCTTTTCTTACATGCAGAAGTTTCTTGATAAGCATAAGAAGAATCCGGTATGTGATGAGATGATGGATTTTTTCTTTGAAGTGAGACATTTTCTTAACATGTATGATTGTGCAGATGATAAATACGTAACATATGCAGAGCTTGATAAAGATGGTGATATGTTATTGCATCTGTATTGTGTGGATCCATCAGAAAATATATCCTTAAGGCTGAGCCAGGGAAAGGCTTCGGTTATGTTTTCTGCAACATTTCTGCCAGTCAATTATTTTAAAGAGATGATATCAGGTGATATAAGTGATTATGCAGTTTATGCACATTCACCTTTTGATACATCGAATAAAAGAGTCATAGTAGGCAGGGATGTAAGCAGCAGATATACAAGAAGAAATATAAATGAATATACAAAGATAGCTGATTATATAAGAAAAATGGTTACATCAAGGCATGGACGTTATATGATATTTTTTCCATCATACAGTTATATGCAGTCAGTGTATGATATATATATTAAGAAATATGAAAATACGATATTGGAGTTATCAGCTACTTTAAATGATGAAAATTTAAATGATGAAAACACAGCCAAAAAAGGACAAGAACAACAAAGAGAACAACAAAAAGAGCAACCAGAAAAACAAGAAGAAAAGGAACAACAAAAAGAATATGAAGGTAAGGCTGTTTACAATATAATAAAACAGCCATCTAATATGAAAGAAGCAGATAAAGAGAACTTTCTTTCACTTTTTACGGAAAATGAAAAGACGGATATAGCAGGCTTCTGCGTGCTTGGTGGAATATTTTCAGAGGGAATAGACTTAAGAGGCGATTCACTTATAGGCGTGGCAATAGTAGGAACTGGAATACCTATGATATGCAGGCAGAGAAATATATTAAGAAATTACTTTGATGCACACGGAAGGAATGGTTATCAGTATGCTTATGTATATCCCGGAATGAATAAGGTGCTTCAGGCTGCAGGAAGGGTTATAAGGACTGATAGTGACAGAGGAGTTATTCTGCTGCTGGATGACAGATTCTTAACAAAAGAGTATGAATTACAGTATCCAAGAGAGTGGGATGTAATATATCCTAGTGATATTAACAGGGTTCAGGAGTGTATTGAAGATTTCTGGGAGCAATAGAATTAATGTGAATTAAAGCTATGTGTGAAATTGGTTTTAGTGAAATATTTCTTGGGTGGAAGGGAATTCGTTGCTAAATTGTCAGATATATGCTATTATTTTGATATAAATATAAACGTGAGCCGGTAATTATGAGATTATTTTATATTGGAGAAATAATATGGAAGCAGAAAAGATAAAGGATATGATTAAATCTAATGCTAAAGCTGATGAATGGAAGAAAGCAGGGTTTAATGATCTGCAGGCATTGGAGATTACTATGGGATTGAGTAGTGGCATAGATGTATCAAAATATGCTAGTGAGGAATTCAATGAACGACAGATGAAGGTTATAAGGAATGCACTTTCGGAGGGTGTTGATACAACTGCATTTGCCAGACCGGAATATGATTATATGCAGATGGAACAGATAAAGGAGGGAGTAAAGGAAGGCATTGACTTATCCCTCATATGTAATCCTAAGTATGATTATGCGGTTATGAGGGAAATCAGGCTTGCTCTTAAGTACAAGTTCGACCTTACCAGGTATGCAGGTCTTGGCTATCCAGGTGATGTATTAAGGCAGATAAGACTTTCAAAGAAGGATGATATAGATATTTCATTTTTTGTTAAGGAGAATTATAATGCCAGCCAGTTAAATGAGATACGTCTTGGGCTTATAAGGTGTGTGGATATATCAAAGTATATGCTGCATGAGTATACTGCTGAACAGATGAGGCAGATAAGACTTGGCTTAGAAGATGGACTTGATATTACCTACTACAATATGATTGGCTTTTCCTCCGGGCAGATGGAACAGATAAGACTTGGACTTAAGGAAGGAATAAATGTTACCTCCTATGCAGATCCTTTCATAGATGCTGTAAGGATGAAGGAGGAAAGACTTAAGGCACAGAATAAAGCCGACGAAGCTGAGACACAGCTTAATGAACTACAGAGTCAGGAGATTCTGCTGGGCTTACAGAGTGGTGTTGATGTAAGTGTCTATGCGGATCCAAGATATACCTTCAGACAGATGGAGCAGATAAGGATAAGACTTGAAAAAGGTATAGATCCATCAGAGCTATTGATATACAAGGATAAGTAGTGTTGGTTAGAAACAGGAAACAAGTGGCTATTGTGATTGGAGGATTCAGACGTGAGTAATATATATGAAAAACAACCAGAATTGAATACCAAGAATATAGTTGTCACTGTTGCCGAGGATCATATGAGCGCCAGCATTGTTCTTGAGTCAGTAGGACGGGGTGAGGCATATACATATGAGGAGGTTATAGAAAAGCTTTCGGCAGCAGGTGTCAGGACAGGTATAGACGAAGCAAAGATACGTGATCTTATAGTTAAGAAGATATATGAACAGGATGTAGTAATTGCACAAGGAAAAGAAGCGGTCAATGGAGAGGATGGACACTATATATTCTACTTTGATGAGAATTATGAAAGGGATAACAAGCCTACATTAAGAGAGGATGGCTCTGTTGATTACTTCAATGTTAAGCTCTTTGAAAAGGTTAGTTCAGGAGATAAGCTTGCTGAATACATAGAGCCTACAAAGGGTGCGTTTGGATATGATGTATGCGGAAAGCTGTTAGTACCTAAGCCTGGCAGAATAAGTCCGAGATTAAGAGGAAGAGGCTTTACTGTATCTGATGATGGAAAAACATATTATGCACAGGTTGACGGTAAGGTTGAATACCGCAATTATGACTTAAATGTCAGTAATGTATACAGCGTAACAGGTGATATGGATGCAGGAAGCATTGACTTTAATGGGGATGTTACGATAGATGGCGGCGTACATAGCGGAGTGACAATACATGCCATGGGCAATGTATTTATAGGCGGATATGTTGAGGATGCTGTAATTAAGGCAGACAAGGACATTATCATAAAGGATGGTGTCAATGCCAGGGAAAGTGGACTTATTGAAGCAAAGGGCAATATATCAGCAAGATTTTTTGAGAATGCAAGAGTAATCAGCTATGGTGATATTAAGTGTGATTATATGCTTAACACTAATGCGACAGCATATGGGAATATTTATCTGGAAGGAAAGCTTGGCTCTGTAATAGGCGGTGATATTACAGGTATAAGGGGTGTGAGTGTAAAGAGCTGCGGAAGTGATGCCTTTGCTAAGACGGTCATAAGAGTTGGCGTAACCAAGGAGGTCAGCTCAGAGTATGCACAGGTTATTATGAAGATAAAAGATATAGATGCAGAAATGGAAAGATATGACCAGGCGTTATATAAGTTTGATATATTAAAAAGATCCGGCTCTGATAAGTATGATGATAATCTGCAAAGAAAGGTATTGCAGACAAAGATAGTCAAGAAAGCGGAAAAGACAAAGCAGGAGGAACGTGGAAGATATCTGTATTCACTCATCAGGGAGTCAGACAGGGCAGTTGTCAGGATAGACAAGAATCTGTATCCTGGCAGCAGAATATTTATGGGAGATAAAACCTATGTTCCTAGTTCAGTATTTACACATATAGCACTTAAAAAGACAGCCTCAGGAATTATTATAAGAAACTATGATTCATTATGATAGTCAGGCTGTCAGGAATGCATAACAAGAATACATTGATAAATATATCAAATAAATATATTAAATAAATATATTAAGAGGTAATATATGATTAAAGAAGTAGCATCTATCGAGCTTCCCGTACATGAGCGGATGGTCGTAAGAAAGAACAGACTGGCACCTGAGGGGCTGGGCATTAATGCGAAGGTCCCAAGAATATCCATCGTTACCGGAACTCATGGTGATGAACTGGATGGTCAGTATATATGTTATGAAATTATCAGACGGGTTAACATGCATCCGGAGAGGTTAAAAGGAATAATAGATATATATCCAGATATTAATCCCCTTGGAATAGATATAGGTTCAAGGGGAATTCCCATGTTTGAGCTTGATATGAACAGGGTATTCCCGGGTGATAATAATGGAGCAGTAGCAGAAAGTGTTGCTGCAGGTATAGTTAATGATATTATAGGAAGTGATTTCTGCCTGGATATACATTCAAGCAATATATTTGTAAGGGAGATGCCACAGGTAAGACTTAATGATGATAATGTTGATAAGCTTCTTCCATATGCAAAGATGCTTAATGCTGACTTTGTATGGATATTTTCATCAATAACGGTATTAGATGCAACACTTGCATACAGTCTTAATCATCTTGGTGTTCCAACACTTGTTGCAGAAATGGGAGTTGGCAACAGAATAAACAAAGAATATAGTCTTCAGCTTCTGGATGGAATATTTAACCTGTTTGTTAATCTTGGCATATGGGAGGATGAATTATCAGAGGTGAGAGAGCCTATTATATCAACAGAGGGCGAGGTTAATTTTATTACAGCAATGGAAAGTGGAATATTCGTTCCTGCAATTAATTCGTGTGGTACCATACATATGGGAGATCACATAGGAGATGTAATAGAACCAATAGAAGGAAGAATTCTTCAGCATATAGAATCTCCTGTGAATGGAATAGTGTTTACATTAAGAGAGAATCCAGTTGTATACAAGGGAGCACTTCTTGCCAGGGTTCATGGAGGCACAATGTCATGAGAAAAGAAGTATTATATAGTTTAAAGGGGATATACAGAGAGAATTTTGAAATAGAAGGCTACAGGTTTGGAAGCGGTGAGAAGTCAGCGTGCATAGTTGGAGCACTAAGAGGCAATGAAATACAGCAGCTATATATATGCTCGCAGCTTATTAAAGCACTTAAGGAGCTTGAGGCACACGGTGCAATATCACATAATCACGAAATCCTTGTTATTCCGTCAGCCAACAGATTCTCTATGAATGTTGAGAAAAGATTCTGGCCGATTGATAATCTCGATATTAACAGAATGTTTCCTGGAGATTCAACAGGAGATACAACCAAGCAGATAGCAGCAGCTATATTTGAAAGCTGCAAGGGCTATAATTATGGAATACAGTTTGCGAGCTTTTATATGCCAGGAGATTTTATTCCGCATGTGCGTATGATGGAAACTGGATATCAGAGTGCAAGTCTTGCGAATCTTTTCGGACTCCAGTATGTAGTTATAAGAAAGCCAAAGCCTATGGATACGGCAACGCTTAATTATAACTGGCAGATGAATGGAACGAATGCTTTTTCCATATATACAAACAGTACGGATATTGTTGATGATAAGTCTGCCAGACAGGCGGTGTCTTCGGTATTGAGATTCCTTACAAGAATGGGGATTGTCAAGTATAATAATCATAGCGGTTATATAGCCAGCGTTATCAATGAGTATGATCTTTCAGCGGTTAAAACCTATGATGCAGGTTTTTATAAAAGATTGAAGGAACCGGGTGATCCGGTAGTTCATAATGAAGTTATAGGACAGGTCATAGATCCATGTGAGGGCTTTGTAAAGAGTGAAATAATTTCGCCGACAGATGGAATTGTATTCTTTGCACATACGGCACCTATGGTTATGGGTAATGAGGTTGTATACAAGATTATAAGACGTATGCATGAATAATCAAGCTTGTTTATTTAATTTTAATATGTTACAATATTTTACATTCTTTCAATAATAGTGGGAGAATTACATCTGATTAAGAAAGGAATTAATTAAAATGAGTGGCGTAAGAAGAGTTTTTGTTGAAAAGAAGAAGCCTTTTGCTGTTAATGCGAAGGAACTTCACGATGAAATCACAGGATATCTTGGAATCAAGGATATCACAGATGTAAGAGTGCTTATAAGATATGATATTGAGAATCTTTCGGATGATACATATAAAAAGGCACTTACTACAGTATTCTCAGAACCACCAGTAGATGATGTTTATGAAAATGAATTTAGTGCTTCTAAGGATGACTATGTATTCTCTGTAGAATATCTTCCTGGACAGTTTGACCAGAGAGCAGATTCTGCAGAACAATGTGTTAAGTTTCTTAATGAGAATGAAGTACCTGTAATAAAGACAGCAACTACTTATATCATTTCTGGAAAGCTTACAGAGGATGATAAGGATAAGATTAAGAATCATTGTATTAATCCAGTTGATTCAAGAGTAGCTGATGAAAGAGTTCCACAGACTCTTGTTACAAAGTTTGATACGCCAGCAGATGTTATTATATTTGATGGATTCAAGGACATGGGAGAGGATGAGCTTAAGGCTTTATACGATTCGTTAGGACTTGCTATGACCTTCAAGGATTTTGAGTTTATTCAGAATTATTTCAAGAATGAAGAAAAGAGAAATCCATCTATGACAGAGATCAGAGTACTTGATACATACTGGTCAGATCATTGCCGTCATACAACATTTGCAACAGAGTTAAAGAATGTTACCTTCAAGGACGGTTTTTATAGAGCTCCAATGGAAGAAACTTATAATAAGTATCTTTCTGACAGAGCAGTTATTTATAAGGATAGAAAAGATAAGTTCGTATGCCTTATGGATCTTGCCCTTATGGGTATGAAGAAGTTAAAGGCAGAGGGAAAGTTAGCTGATCAGGAGGAATCTGATGAGATTAATGCCTGCTCAATAGTAGTTCCAGTTGAAATAGATGGAAAGACAGAAGAATGGCTTGTTAACTTTAAGAATGAAACTCATAACCATCCAACTGAAATTGAACCATTTGGTGGTGCTGCTACATGTCTTGGCGGAGCTATAAGAGATCCACTTTCAGGACGTACATATGTATATCAGGCTATGCGTATAACAGGCGCAGCAGATCCTACTCTGCCAGTAGCAGATACACTTCATGGTAAGCTTCCACAAAGAAAGATAGTTACAGAGGCAGCTCACGGATATAGTTCATATGGTAACCAGATAGGACTTGCAACAGGTTACGTTAAGGAAATATACCATCCTGACTATGTTGCAAAGCGTATGGAGATTGGTGCTGTTATAGCAGCGGCTCCAAGAAGTGCAGTTAAGAGAGAGAATTCAGATCCAGGTGATATCATCATTCTTCTTGGCGGACGTACAGGACGTGATGGCTGTGGTGGAGCAACAGGTTCATCTAAGGTTCATACAGAAGAGTCTATAGAAACCTGCGGAGCTGAGGTACAGAAGGGTAATGCACCTACAGAACGTAAGATGCAGAGACTCTTTAGAAGACCAGAGGTTACAAAGCTTATTAAGAAGTGTAACGATTTCGGTGCAGGTGGTGTATCTGTAGCTATCGGTGAATTAGCAGATGGTCTTACAGTTGATCTTGATAAGGTACCTAAGAAGTATGAGGGACTTGATGGAACAGAGCTTGCTATTTCCGAGTCTCAGGAGCGTATGGCTGTTGTTGTAGATCCTTTGGATGTTAAGGAGTTCCTTGCATATGCAGCAGAAGAGAATCTTGAGGCAGTAGAAGTTGCAGTTGTTACTAAGGAGCCTAGACTTGTTCTTAACTGGAGAGGCAAGGATATAGTTAATATATCAAGAGCTTTCCTTGATACAAACGGTGCACATCAGGAAACCTCTGTTCTTGTAGATATACCAGAGGAAGCTGATAACTATCTTAAGGCAAAGAAGGTTGAGGATGTTAAGGGTAAGTGGCTTAAGACACTTGCAGATCTTAATGAGTGTTCACAGAAAGGACTTGTTGAAAGATTCGACGGTTCAATCGGTGCAGGTTCAGTACTTATGCCTTATGGTGGTAAGTACCAGCTTACAGAAACACAGGCTATGGTAGCAAAGCTTCCAGTTCTTAAGGGTAAGTGTGATACAGTTACTA
>CAKRKK010000002.1 GCA_934358235.1 uncultured Lachnospira sp. | reverse complement strand
AAGAATATAAAAGGGGTATAGGAATATAATGAATTACTATATTAGTGACATGCATTTTTTCCATAAGAATGTAACGAAGGCTGGAAAGAATTTTGATAACCGTCCTTTTGAAACAGTAGAGGAAATGCACAGAGTTATGAAGGAAAAGTGGAACAGCAGAATTACCAATGGTGATACTGTGTATATACTTGGTGATATTTCTATGCGTGGCACTAATGAGGAGCTTATAGCATATGTTGCCAGATTAAAAGGCAAAAAGGTTCTGATTAAGGGTAATCATGATTGTGTGTCAGACCTAAGATATAAGAATCTGTTTGAGGAAATATGCGATTATAAAGAAATTACAGATCATATAGGGCAGGATTCTTATAGACTTGTATTAAGCCATTATCCTATACTTATGTGGAATGGGCAGCACAGGGGAGCAATACATTTATATGGTCATACACATAATACAGATGAGCATACCTTTTACCAGAAATGCCTGTATGAGCTTAATATGTATAATTTTGAACGGATACAGAATGAATGTCCGGAGATTGCAAGGGCTTACAATGTTGGCTGCATGATGCCATATATGAATTATGAGCCACGGACATTAAAGGAGATACTTGATAAGCAGGCAGAACAAAATAACAATTACAAGGAGGATTTTATTAATGAAAATAGCAGTATCATACGAGGAAGGTAATATATTCCAGCATTTTGGGCATTCTAAGCTGTTTAAAATATATGAGACAGAGGGTAAGAATATTGTTGATAGCAGACTTATAGAAACAGAAGGTTCTGGTCATAGCGCACTTGCGGCGATGCTTGATAAGCTTCAGGTAGATGCTTTAATATGTGGTGGTATAGGCGATGGAGCTATGACTGCACTTATTCAGAGTGGCATAGAGGTGTGCTCAGGAGTATCTGGCAATGCTGACGAGGCAGTGGCAGAATATCTTAATGGCTCGCTTGAATCACAGGGGGTTAACTGTGAGCATCATAGTGGAGAAGGACATAGCTGTGGACATTGTGAAAGTGATGATGAAGGATGTGGCTGCGGAAGTTGTGGTGATGACGAGGGACAGGGCTGTGGCGGCTGTTCAGGCTGCGGTGGAAGCTATACTCCACCTTTTGATGGACCTAATGTTGGTAAGACCTGCAGGGTACATTATAAGGGAACCTTTAACGATGGAACACAGTTTGACTCATCTTATGATAGAGGAGAACCACTTGAATTCGTATGTGGTACAGGCATGATGATACTTGGCTTCGACAGGGCAGTGGCAACAATGAAGGTTGGTGAGGTTATAGATGTACATCTTATGCCATCAGAGGCCTATGGAGAGGTTGAGCCTGAAGCAATTATTACTATGCCAATAAAGGAGCTTGGCAGCAGTGCAGATAATCTTAAGGCTGGTGATACAGTATATCTTCAGAATTCATTTGGTCAGCATTTCACAGCAAGAGTAACGGCACTTACAGATGATGAGATAACATTTGATGCTAACCATGAGATGGCTGGAAAAGAGCTTAATTTCAGCATAGAGCTTGTTGATGTGCAGTAGAAGATAAGATAAATAATAAAACGAAATAATAAAAAATAATAATGATATATTGACTAATGCAAAGCTGAGTGCTATCATTCTAACTAATTTAATAAGTTAAACCGTTGAAGCGGAGATAACGGCAATAATGTCTATACAGAGAATCTGTGATGCTGAGATACAGATAAGAAACAGGTTGTCAAATGGACCGCTGAGGGCACGAGGGAAATGTAGATTAATAATATACAGAGTATGGAGTGACGTTGCAGGCAGGCGTTATATGCCGAGGGTATGTTTGTATCCTGCTAAGAGCATGATTAATATCATGAATTCAAGGTGGCACCGCGGATAGTGAATATAATATAAGCACATTATTCGTCCTTGACAGAAAGTATGATTCTGTCAGGGACTTTTTTTATGCATTGATGAAGGCTTGGGAGCATATAATGCAATCGTTACTAACAAAGAGTGGCGAGGAGAAAAATATACTAATAATTATCCTGTGACAGATATAAAACAAGGAGGATTATATGATTAAAGAAGCGATTGTTAAGATTGTAAACAAAGGTGATTTGAGCTATGATGAGGCTTATGCTGTTATGAATGAGATTATGAATGGAGAAACCACTCCTACACAAAATGCAGCATTTCTTGCAGCACTTTCAACTAAGAGTGCCAAGGCAGAGACTATTGACGAGATAGCAGGATGTGCAGCAGCCATGAGAGAGCATGCTGTTAAGGTTGAAACAGGCATGGATATATTCGAGATAGTAGGTACCGGAGGTGATAACGCACAGAGCTTTAATATATCTACGACATCTGCACTTGTAGCCGCAGCAGGCGGTATGAAGGTTGCTAAGCATGGAAACAGGGCAGCCTCTTCTAAGTGTGGAACAGCAGACTGTCTTGAAGCACTTGGCGTTAATATACAGCAGGAACCTCAAAAATGTGTGGAACTTCTTAAAGAAGTTGGAATGTGCTTCTTCTTTGCACAGAAATATCACACATCAATGAAATATGTAGGCGCTATCCGTAAGGAGCTTGGTGTAAGAACAGTATTCAATATTCTTGGACCACTTACTAATCCAGGCTCACCATCTATGCAGTTACTTGGTGTATATGATGAATATCTGGTAGAACCTTTAGCACAGGTGCTTGTCAGCCTTGGAGTAAAGAGGGGAATGGTAGTATATGGCATGGATAAGTTAGATGAGATATCTATGAGTGCACCAACTAAGGTATGTGAAATCCGCGATGGCTGGATGAAATCATACATTATCAAGCCTGAGGATTTCGGACTTACACGTTGTACGAAGGAGGAGCTTAAGGGTGGTGCACCAGAAGAAAATGCAAGAATAACAAGAGCTATACTTAATGGTGAAAAAGGACCTAAGACAGATGCAGTTCTTATGAATGCAGGTGCTTCACTTTATATAGGTGGAAAGGCAGACAGCCTTGCAGATGGTATAAAGTTAGCAGCAGAGCTTATTGATTCAGGTAAGGCTAATAAGGTGCTTGATAAATTCATTGAAGTAAGCAATAGATAAGCAGTAGATAAAGCTATTATTATAGTGGGGTGTAAGAAGCCAGAAGGTTATCTTACATCCCGCTATATGCTTAAAAAGTAATTATTTAGTCATCTGTGAAGCCATTCATAAGAAAGTCATTCCATTTTTTGTTGACTTCTTCAAGCTCTTTTTTCTGCATAATTCTGTTTCTGTCAGAAAGAATGGATATCATTTCGTCAGCTATTTCCTCAACAGGTGGATGTTCATAATGATATAAATATCCTATCATGCGCTGTGCAGTAAAATCAGTATTAAGATTCTTTGTTATAATATCGCAGAATTCCTCATCATATCCTCTGTCAAGCATAAGCTTATATAATTGCATGCTTACTTCTGTTCTTGGTTTCATATATTATGCCTCGTTCTTTCAACCATGATGTTCAGGTATAGTACATTAAATATAAATTATTATAACACAATACGGTCTATAAAAAATTGAAAAAATACAAATAATATGATACTCTTTATATATAGTTGGTATTTATTGGTATTGCAAATGGCAAATGGCAAATAGCATATTGCAAGTGGCGATACATTACATAATATACGAAAGAGGTATTTAATGAGAATAGGCACAAGAGTGATAGATAGTATAAAGGCAGTATATCAGTATGAGAAAAGATCCCGGGTTGATATACGTGCGTTACAGAGTGTTATGATAATATTCGTTGTAGTTATGCTGCTCATTGATATACAGAATTTCAAGCTGGGAGAATATCTTGTAACGTCTATGACGTTTGCTGTTTCAATAGTTGGTATAGCAGCTATATTTGCGCTTGGTTATTCTGATAATATATATAAAATATGTATGGCTGCCGTAATTGCTTTTCTTATATTAGCTGTGCCTATTTCTATTTTTGCACCAAATGAAGGCTTTTCAATGTTGTGGTATTTTCTTGTACCCATAATATCGATTGTTCTTTTGGGAATGCCGTTTGGTATTCCTGTGAGTGTAAGCTTTGGCTTGTATGTTACGATTATGTTTTATACACCACTAAGAAGCCTGCTTGTATACAATTATTCCAAGTATTATCTGTGCTACTATCCACTATTTTACTGGTCCTTCTGTATAATAGTTGTTATTATGGATATATTCTTCAAGCTGTATCAGATGAATCAGGAGGAGAATGAAAAGCAGCTTGAAAGGGATGTGGCAGGTGCACTTGCAGACAGAAAGAAGCTTATGATAGATGCAGTTACAGCCATAAGCCAGATGCTTGATGCGAAGGATGGGTATACACAGCAGCATTCCAAGAGAGTTGCAGAGTATTCTCTGATGATTGCTAAGAATATTGGCTGGAATTTCACAGATAAAGAGCTGGAGGCTATATATAGAAGTGCATTATTGCATGATATAGGTAAGATAGCAGTTCCTGATATGATTCTTAACAAGCCGGACCGGCTTACAGATGAAGAATATAATATAATGAAGCTGCATACAATCTGGGGAGGTAAAATACTTAAAGATCTTGAGTTCCTTCCACAGGCAGATCTTGGTGCTATATATCATCACGAGCGTGTGGATGGAAGGGGCTATCCATATGGAGTTAATTCAGACCAGCTTCCTGCCATGGTGATGATAATAAGTGCTGCTGATTCACTTGATGCTATGAATTCAAACAGATGTTATAGAAAGCAATGTGACAAGGCGTATATTATAAGTGAATTTGAAAAGGGTGCGGGAAAGCAGTTTGATAAGCGTGTTGCAAAAACTGTCATTGATATGATAGAAAGAGGAGAATTATTGTAGGTGTTATGTAAGCTTACTATGTCAGATATATGTATATTCTGGTCAGTTGGCCAGATAGAAGCTTTAGAGGTTGTTACTATTTGAAAAAGGAAGAATATATGAAGTTTAGACTTAAAAAGTCATGGAAGGATATGAATTTCTGGGAAATAATATCCTGTCCTTATGAGGATAAAATGCTTGCACTCTGGGTTAAGCTTGCATTTGGATTAGTGTGGCTTATTAATATTCCAGCCGGTATACTATTTGGTGTTACACAGGAATATATAGTGATGGTAGCTGTAATTGTTCTTGTGCTTGGAATTAATATAATTATATCAGTAAGGAATTATAATATATGGATAGATTATATTACATTTATAATTATGAGTATACCTGTATATCGAATATTATTCTGTGCATATATTGAAGATTTTAGTATAATGTACCCGGTAATATTTTCGTGTGGTGCAATATTTGCCCTTGGAATAAAGTATAGTCTGTCGATTAATATTATCAGTGTGTTTTCTATTATATATAACTGCAGAATTAACAGTAATCACAGGCTGATAGATATATATGGTGCTAATACAGTTCTAAGATTACCGTATTTATTGATATGTATGGTGCTTGTTATATATTGTCTTATGTTTATTATCCAGAAATACTGGCTTGATAAAAGCAAGGCAAAGCATAAGCTTGAGAGCAGGATAGATAAAGAGAATGCAAGACTTGAGAGTATATCAATGAATGTCATGAATACTATGGTGCATGCACTTGGGGCAAAGATATATGGTGAAGAGGCACATTTAACACAGGTTGCAGAATATGCAAAGGAGATAGCCACGCGCAAGGGCTTAGATCATAAAATGTGCATGAATGCTTATAATGCAGGACTTCTTCATGAAATTGGAATGATTGGTATTCCTGATGAACTTATACAAAGGAATGACCTTACGGATGAGGAATATGAGATATTTAAAACCTATGTAGATAAAAGCTATGAGATTGTAAGCATGCTTAAAACTGCAAGTGCAGAAAGTATAGCTACTGCGATTCATTATCACAGGGAGAATTATGATGGAAGCGGATATCCACAGGGGCTTAAGGGTGACCAGATTCCTCTGCTTGCAAGAATCATTATGGTTGCAGATTATACAGACAGGCATTTAAGAAAGGGCGAAAGCAGAAGTATTGTCATAAGAAAGCTAAGAATATTGTCAGGTGATAAGTTTGATCCGGAGGATGCAAGGATAATGGAAGGTATACTTGTTTCACAGCAGGCAGATAATAGAATGTAAATAAAATGGAGAATAAGATTATGTCAGAGATAAAGCTAGGCTGTCATGTGGGTATGGCAGGAAAAGAAATGTTTTTAGCCTCAGCAAAGGAGGCAGCTTCCTATGGAGCTAATGTGTTTATGTTGTATACAGGTGCACCACAGAACACAAGAAGAAAGGAAATATCGGAATTAAATATAGAGGCTGGCTGGGAATATGCACATGCCCATGGGATAAATGAAATTGTGGTACATGCACCATATATTATTAATCTTGCCAATACAGTTAAGAAAGAAACCTATGAGCTGGCAGTAGAATTCCTTGAAAAGGAAATAGTAAGAACAGCGGCTATGAAGAGCCATATACTCGTTCTTCATCCGGGAAGCCATGTGAATGCAGGCGTAGAAGCAGGAACGGCACAGATAATAAAAGGCCTTAATACAGTATTAAACCAGAATACAGATGATGTGTATATCGCACTTGAAACTATGGCAGGCAAGGGCAGTGAAATAGGCAGATCCTTTGAAGAAATAAAAGCAATATATGATGGTGTAGAAAGGTCTGACAGATTAAGGGTATGCTTTGATACCTGTCATGTTAATGATGCAGGATATGATATAGTTAATCATTATGATGAGGTCTTTGAGGAGTTTGATAAGGTTATAGGTCTTGACCAGATAGCAGTATTTCATATCAACGATAGCATGAATCAATTAGGAGCACATAAGGACAGACATGCTAATGTTGATAAGGGCAGTATAGGATATGAAACACTTCACAGACTTGTGCATGATGAGAGATTTGCTGATGTGCCTAAGATACTTGAAACACCTTGGATAGCAGACGGTGATGGTGATAAGAAGCTTCCTCCATATAAAGAGGAAATAGCGTGGCTTATTAAGTAGTATAAAAATGTATATACAGGGATAATATAGGAATAATACAGGAATAATACAGATGCAGGAGGGCTTACTATTATAGAGTCCTCCTGCAGTCTTTTTTATGATTTTTATATTCTTGACACTTTCATCATAATATAGATTGTGCTAAAATGCTTATGAAAAAAAGATAAGAATGGAGGATTTCTTATGAAGTTAATAGCAGTAATAGATGATAATTATGGAATGATGTTTAATAACAGAAGACAAAGTAAGGATGCTGTCCTTATAGATAGAATAAATGAACTTACAAAGGAACATAAGTTATGGGTATCCTTGTATACAAAAGCTTTATTTCCACATAGCGGGAACATAGTGTTAAGCCAGAATTTTGCACAGGCTGATAAAGACGATTATTGTTTTATAGAGGATGATAAAATATCAGATGTGAAAGAGCATATTGATATGGTTTATCTTTACAGGTGGAACAGGGAATATCCTTCAGACACTACATTTCCGGAGGAACTGCTTGACGAATTCGTGCTTGAAAGCTCGGATGAATTCCAGGGAAACTCTCACGATAAGATAACAGAAGAAATATATAAAAGAAAGAAATAGTGATATAAAAGAAATAGTTATATAAAGACAGGATTAGGATTATATGTTTAATAGAATAAAAGAAAAAACGCTAAGACTGCGTGCAATATTGCTTATTGCAGCAGTGTTAGTCATAAGTATACAGTCTGTGGCGTGCTCAACAGCAGATTTAAGGACAGGCTCAACAACAGGTACAGTAACAGATTCAACAAGCTCAACGCAAGCTTCCCAGGCAGGTCTGGCAACAGATAGTGCTGTGCAGAATACAGGCACAACAGAGTCGCAGGGCGTTAATAGTACAGATTATAAGGATTTTATTGCTGCATATGATAACCTGCCAGAATATACGGGCAGTCCGTATATTATTGTTAATGACAATGTGCCATTTTTTACAGAAGCTGATATGACTACCTCATCATTTGAGGAATATGGCGAGCTGGATTCACTTGGAAGATGCAGCACGGCATATGCTAATGTTGGAAAAGATCTTATGCCAACACAGAAAAGAGGTTCAATAGGCTCGGTTAAACCTACTGGATGGCAGACGGTAAAGTACGACAGCGTTGATGGAAAGTATCTGTATAACAGATGTCATCTTATTGGTTACCAGCTAACGGCGGAGAATGCGAATAAGCAGAATCTTATTACCGGAACAAGATATCTTAACGTCGATGGAATGCTTCCTTTCGAGAATATGGTTGCGGATTATATTAAAGAAACCAACAATCATGTATTGTATAGGGTTACGCCGATATTCACCGGGGATGAGCTTGTTGCCAGAGGTGTACTTATGGAAGCACAGTCTGTTGAGGATAAGGGAGAAGGAATTCTGTTTAACGTATACTGTTATAATGTCCAGCCGGGAATAGTAATAGATTATGCAACAGGTGAGAGTCATATACAGGATAAATAAAACGCCTGATAACGGCTTTGTGGACAATTAAATAATAATAAAAGTATAGAAGGCAAGAGTATATGCGGCTAATATAAGCTGCATATACTTTTTTTATGTATGGGTGTGAGAAAAAATTTATTCTTATCTTTGTGATAAGGTGGCGGTGTGACCATTGTGTGACTGTAGGTATTCATAATAGCTACCGTAGTATATATTTAAAGAAAGGAGTTAGCTGATGAATAAAAAGCCGGAATGGCTTCATATGAAGGTGCCATCAGGCCTTAAACACAGGATTAATAGTAAATTATTAATATTATGTGCTGTTGCAGGTCTTATATTCACAGGAACAGTAGTGACATATGCGATATTAAAGACAGTTACACCAACAGAAACGAATGTGTTCCAATCAGATAAACATATAAAGATAACGCTAGATGAACCAGAATGGGAAGAACATGGAAGGCTGGAGGCTTCTGCTTATGTTCCAGGCCAGAGGATTGATAAGGATCCGACAGTTACATTGGAAAATGGAAGTGCAGCTTCTTATGTTGCATTAAAGGTGCAGTATTTTAATGGCAGCAATCAGGAGCTTACAGGAGAAGAGTTTACCAATCTGTATCTTAATAAGGAAGCATCGGAGGAAGCTGACAGCGCTGGGATAGATTATTCAGATATGTGGGAATATGCTGGTCTTTCTGATACAGCTTATGGTGAAGTATATATATATAAGAATATATTAAGCCATGATAACAAGATGGGAGAAATAGAACAGAATATAACCGAACCACTATTCACGCGGGTATATCTTAGCAAAGATATTATGCAGGATAAAGAAACCAAAAGACTGCCAGACTTTAATATAAAGGTAACAGCGTATGCAATTCAGGCACAAGGAATCACATATGAGAACGCTAAAACAGAATTGCTTGATTATATCAGAGGTATTTCTGCCTAAGTCAGGAAATATAGTAGCTGATAACAGCTAAATATAAAATGTGGAGGGATTATATTAATGAATAAGATAAAGAAAATAACAGCAACAGCGGCAGCTATGGCACTTTCAGCAGTTCTTGCAGTAGGAGGAACTCTTGCATATCTTAATTCTGTAACGGAGACTAAGACTAATACATTTACATCGGGTAAGAATATAACAACAACACTTACAGAGACAGAATGGACTAGTGACTCAGGAAAAGATTATTTACCTGGTGATGTTATCAGAAAGAATCCAGTAATGAATAATGAATCAGACCAGCCAGTATATATGGCTATCAGGGTAGATTATGAAGCTGCAGACGGAGAGCTGATGGACGCTGATACATTTTCAAAATATGCTTCTGTTACTGATTATGATACAAGTAACTGGGAAAAGATTAGTGTAAATGCAGATGGAAGTGAAATCTGGGTTTATAAGACGGCAGTTGAGGCAGCTTCTTCAACAGAGGCGTTATTCAACAATGTAGAGGTAAATGCTGGTATAACAGAGGAATGGTCTGCCCTTACAAAGACAAAGAAGGTATACAGATGCGATGCCGATGGTAATAAAATAGCTGTTATTGATACAGAAAAAGAAGAGTATGAACCTACAGTTATTTATAAAGATGAGGATAATAATATTGTTGATGCAGGCACACTTCCAACCTTTAATATCAGGGTTACAGGTTTTGCAGTCCAGGCTTCTACATTTGCAGATTATAAGACTGCAAAGCCAGAGCTTGTAAAACTTGTAAACAGCAGGGCAGCAGCAGACTCACAGTTTGAGTTATAGAATAGATATCGGGTTAATTAGTATAGAAATGAGGATTAATAAGAATGGTTAAATATAGAAAAAAGCTTGTAATAGGCATTACTGCTTCAGCACTATGCTTAACATCAGTTATTGGTGGAACCTTGGCATATTTTACTGATAAGGATTCGCGTTCTAATGTTGTAACATTAGGTCATGTGACGGGTACACTTACAGAAACAGATGAACATAAGCGTGATGATAATACAACAGGTAAGGATTATAGCAATGTAAAGCCAGGGGATGTGTTAGCAAAGGATCCAACAGTTAAGCTTAAAGCAGATTCCCAGGATGCTTATGTAAGAGTAAAGCTTGATTATAGTGGACTTACACAGGAGCAGGCAGCAGATATTGAGGCAGCACTTGATATTCAGGAAGGCTGGGCTAAGTCAGAGGATGGATATTATTATTATAGTGAGGTGCTTTCTAACAAGGAGAATGCAGTAAAGTCTGCAACAGTATTTACTAAGGTAACTATACCAGTTAAGTGGGGAAATGAAATGGCAGAAAAGACCTTTAATATTGATGCCAGAGCAGAGTTTATCCAGGCAGATAACTTTGTACCTGAAAAAGATACAGAGGGTAACATAACCGGATGGGGCAATGTAAGTATAAGGAATGCATAATGAGAATGAATAATGAGAAGTAATCTATATAAATAAAAATATGTCATAAATAAGACATATCAGTCATAGAATAGAAAGTGTGTGAAAACGGGGCAAATTGATTGATTTGCCCCGTTTGTGTGAAACTGACAACAATAAGAAATGAGGATTGTTATGAGAAAGAAGCTGTTAATTACTGCGGCTGCAATAATAATTTCGGCTGGTTCCATAACTGGTGGAACTATGGCTGTATACAGAGCCGCAACGCACACAGATAAGACAATATCAACATCTTCAATAGGAGTTAGTCTGAATATTGATGAGTCTTCCAAGGAAAAGATAAAGGGAAACATAAGTACAGGGCAGCGTGTTGAACAGAGAGTATCAGCCAGAAATACTGGAAGCAGGCCGCAGTATGTAAGAGTTAAAGTAGATAAGGAATGGCTTAGGGAAGATAAAGAGGTTGATAGCTGTGACGGGGAAGAGCTTAATAAGGATTACATCGGAATAGATTATATAAATACTGAGGACTGGATATACGCAGCACCAGCACAGAATATATATGGTGCAGCGGATGAGGAAGATAAGAAAACATATGAAGAGGAGACAGATAATACGGGATATCTGTATTATAAAAAAATAGTACAGCCTGGAGAAAGTACGAGTGATTTTATGGAGGCGTATACAATTCTTGATGGAGTAGATGCCAATACTAATATATATAGAGATCTGTCAGTTAAGGTGGATTATTCTGCTGATGCCATCCAGACTGTTGCAGTAAGACCAGCTATGTTATATGAGTGGGGTGTGCTTGCAGATATAGCTGATAATGGCGAGATAAAGAGCATAAAATATCCAAAAGCACAGGAAACATATGAGCTTACAGAGTACACAGCCAATACTGATAATATCTTAGAAAATGCAGCAGCACAGGTAACTGCTATGGCGCAAGATAATGCTACGGCGCAGGATAATGCTATGGCGCAGGATAATGCTGCAACAACAGCCATAATTCTTGAAAATGCTGCCTCTGGCTTTGGCGTTGTGGAAAAGGATATAGATTATCTTAATATGGAGCCAGGTGAAATGCGTGAGGGAAAAGTAAGCTTATATAATAACTCTGACAAGGACATGAAATTCTATATCAGTAGTGAACTTATAAAGAATATTGCAGATGAGGGAGCTGGTACAGGAAAATATAATATATGGATATATAAACAGATGGAGAACAATGAATATTCCCTGTTATATGATGGGACAATAGGAAGCGATGATACGTCTTATGATAATATGCTTATTAAAGATCAGTATCTTACCACGCTTTCTAGTAAAGAAGGTACAGCTATAAAGATAGTTATAGCACTTGATGGAAAGACAATGGATAACAGTTATATGAATAAACAAGGCTGCTTAAGAATTAATATAAGTGCACAGGAGGCAGAAAAGGAGACCTCTACCCGTAATACAGTTAAAACAGGCGATAATTCCTTAATTATGGTATATGGAGTGCTTGCCATAATAGCAGGTGTTGCATGCATAGGAACTATATCGGGAATGTATGCAGGAAGAAAGAGAAGGAATAATGTAGTCAATAAAGATATATAACAGGTGATGCCTTGCAGGAGTGTGGAATTGTATATGTTACGTTTCTGGATGATTTTTGTATGACATACAACGGAATAATACTTGATACTTATATGATAAATTCGGATAAGATAATCAGGCTGCTCTCCTATATATTAATTCACCGTAACAATAATATATCGGTGGGAGAGCTGTCAGAAGCGTTATGGAGTGAGGAAGAAAGTGATAATCCTGCCAATGCATTAAAGAATCTTGTGTATAGGTCAAGGAATATGTTAAAGAAGTATTTCGGACAGATAGAATTCATAAGGACAGGAAGAGGGTATTATAGCTGGAACAAGGATATATATGTAAACATTGATGCTGAGAGCTTTGAGCATATGTGCAGGAAAGCAGAAACAGATGCATTGGATGAAGGAAAAATAGAACATCTTAGGGCGGCACTTTCCTGTTATAAAAAGCATTTTCTAGAGCAGTATGCAGATTGTTACTGGATTATTACAAGAAATGCTTATTATCATACAATGTATATAAGAGGAGTTACAGAACTATCCAAGCTGTTGTATGAGCATAGTGACTACAAGCTTATGGAGGGGGTATGCAGTCAGGCGCTTATGCTAGATGAGCTTTCAGAAGAAGTGCATTATCAGTATATGAGGGCACTTATAAGTCAGGGCAGAACTGCTGATATGAAAGAACACTATGAAAAGATGGAGAAACTGTTTTATGAGCGGCTATGTGCACAGCCATCTAAGAAGCTGTGTAAGCTGATGCTGTTGGCAGAAGCTGGAAATAATATGCTTCACAGAGCTTCACGAGGGGCGGTAGTATGTGATTATGAAATGTTTAGAAGAAACTGCGAGATAGAAAAACGGCGTATACAAAGAAACTGCAGCAGTGCCTGTACAGTAGAATTCGAAGCTAAGGAAGGTACTCACTATAAGGTGGATGGCATATATAAAAGTGCAGAGGGTGCAAGTGCTGATTCAACAGATATATTTTTGCAGATAATTGTGCACTCACTAAGGGAAAGCGATGTTGTTTCAATGTATGATGAAAAACACTATATTATATTACTTAGTGATTGCAAAATGGATGATGCCAAAGACATAATAAACCGGATATTAGATAACTGCAGAAGGAAAAGACTTATTGGACTGACAGAATACAAGCTTGAAAAGCTTGTCAGCGATAGTAGAGGCTGAGGATGAAATCATAATATAAGCTTGAAAAACTTGCCGCTGATAGCAGAGGTTAGGGATGAAATATAAGAACACAGGTACGAAGGATATTCTGAATAAAAGAAAAAATATTATCTGACAGAACAACTGGTAATATTAATCTGGAAGGAGAGAATATGTTTAGCAGGTTAAAGCATAAGAAACTGTTAATTATACTGGTGTGCATTTGTGCATTTGTGATGTCCGGCAGCGTCATATGGTCGATTGCAGGTAGGAATGGAGCATCAGGTATAGCATTTTTACACGATGAAAAAAAGGAAGAATATGCAAACAAACAGGATAAAGCTGACAGCTTGGCAGGTGAGGCAACAGTTATTAATAGTAAGCTTAGCACAGCAGATAATATATATGTCAATGCCGTTAATACTGAGGAAGCTGTTGGTGGTGAGGATAGTACAGACAGCAGTCTTGTGGGGTATTGTACATTTTATGATTATGTTGTTGCGCCATATACAGGAGCTAAATACAGACCGGGATATAAGGAGTATTATAAAAAAAGTATTAATACAGCTTCAAACTATTCTAACAATGGCAAGGCGAAGCTTACAGTAGGAACGAAAGATCAGAATTATAGTAAAAACAGATATAGCTGCAAGGTGAATGGTCTTGATGTGAATACATGTATATTTTATAACGATGGTAAATTTAAGACAGTAGGAACCTTTGATGGTACAACGAAGGAGTATTATCTGGCATCGCAGGGAATAATCAAGGAGCTGGATAAGGAGGATTACAGAAGGGTTATATTTAATGTTGATGAACCGGGGCTTTTTTCAGACGAAGAGAAAACAGGCAAGACAGTTATAAAGGACTATAAGCTCGTGTTTGATAAAAAGGATGAGGGAAATGGAAGTTCAACATATACGTTAAACCACGTATTATCACCGAAAGGAAATAAAACAGCAGCGGGAGATAATTTCTTTCCTTTAAATGATTCAGCCTCCAATGTCCCAGATCAGGGATATAGTTCTCCGGATGGAAATGTAGGAACTAATTATTATTTTGGAATGCGTTATGATGTAGAATTCTCATTAAATGGTTATGATGATGAGCTTCTTTATAAATTTACAGGAGATGACGATTTGTGGGTATTTCTGGATGGTGAACTGGTATTAGATTTAGGTGGTATACATCCTGAATGTGGAGGCGATGTTGATTTATGGAAGACTGGTCCACTTGCCAGAGAACTTATGGCAGCAGATAATAATAAGTTGTCGGTTGACCAGAACAGAAAGCACATTATAACAGTACTTTATATGGAAAGAGGTGGTAATCTTTCTAACTGCAATATGAAGTTCACAGTACCTGATACTGCACGTATTATAACTATTGACGATTATGATGTGGATAAAACAGCTACGCTTAAAGACTGGGAAGCAAGAACTTATGATGTTGAGCTTACAGCTTCATTAAAGGATATAAACGGTGTGAAACCTGAGGCAATAAAGCAGGTTGCCGTAAGAGATTATATAGATAACAGGTTTAATGTTATTGCTGATAATGGAAAAATAGTGACAACAGATGAGGCTTATGCTAACGAGCATAGTGATTATGCATATATTTTTGGTGATGAAGTGCTTACAGTAAAGGACGGCACTATAGGGTATGATAAAGATAAGAATATGGTGTATGTTGAATGGCTTGACCAGACAGTAGAAGCTATAAGTGATGCAAGTAATATAAGAGATACAAGTGATACAGAAGGTGAGGCTGTTTATGACAATGAGTACAAGGATAATGTGGCTGAGGCTTCAGCAGTAAAGAAATACGGTTGGAAAAGAGTTATACAGGTAAAGGCATCGCCTTATTATGCTGGTGGTAATAATGTAAATACTAATGGTGAAGGCTCTGGCGTAATAGTTGATGGCAGCTTCAAGGAATTTCCACAGCCAAGGGTTAACGTAAGAACACTCCCGGTTATTAATAATATTGAAGATGTAATATTTTATGGAGATGCCTGTTCTGAAATATGTGAGAAGTCTGAGCTGTTGGAAAGAATTCTTGATACGCAGGGCTGTGTGTTAAGAGAGGACGGAAATACACTTTCTGATGAAGATTTCACAATCCTGTGGTACAAAAAAGATGAGCCGGTGGATGAGCAGGCTGTTATGAATACTGAGCCAGACTCGGATATATCTTATAAAGTAAGGGTGAAGTATGCCGTAAGCAGAGTTGATGAGGATGATACCTGTACAAAGAATTCTAACGGACATATTGCAGATGAAACTTTATACAATAAGGAAAAGGATATAAATAATAACAGCTATGATTATGCTATGTATACAGTTCATGTTGTAAAAGGACAGCTTGATATAACTAAATGTATTGATGAGCAGTATACCAATAACAGGATAATAAGAGCTAACCAGACATATGTATTCAGAATAGAACAGTATAAGGCTAATGAAACAGAGAAAGGCATACAAAAAGGAGAGCTTGAGGCGGTATTCTATCAGCCAATAGCATTTGATGCCAACGGCGTGGCAGTAAGAAAAACAGCAGTCATCAGCGGCTTAAAGAAAGGCCTGTATACAGTAACAGAGGATACTAACTGGGCTAAGGAATACAGCCTTTCTGGTAAGTCAGATAATTATAGTGGTAATGATAGTGACAATGCTGGTGGCAATGTTAGTAGCAGTGGTAGTGGCAATGGTAGTAGCAATTATAATGGCAATACTGGTATCAGAATGGAAGAAGCAACTGATATGTTTATAGGTGCAAGGATGAGAAAAGCCGATTATTCTAATAATATAAAGGCAGAGTTTTATGGTCTTGACAGCTTACGCTATGGGCGGTTTGCAGATGGTGAACCAGCAGTAACAGAATTCATCAATAAAAAGGCCGCTAATTGGAGATGGCTTAGTGATGCGGCATCTGCAGTTAATAGCTTTTCAGCAGGTATAGACAGATAGAAAAGATAGGCAGGAAAGATAGACAGATAGGAAAGATAGAAAAGATAAACATATAGGATAGATTGGAATAAGGAGCAGTATGAAAATTGGCAGAATCATAAGAATTATAACAAATGTTTTATTTATACTATTGACTGTTCTTATAGCGGTTATGTATCTACCCATAGTTGCAGGATATAAGAGCTATAGAGTATTATCGGCAAGCATGGAGCCGGAATATCCTGTTGGAAGTCTTGTATACGTAAAACAGATAGATGAGAGTGAAATATCTCCAGGGGATGTCATAACCTTTTATATTAATGAAAGTACGCTTGTTACCCATCGTGTGATAGAAAAAGCCAGTAACGATAATGGGTTTATTACTAAAGGAGATGCTAATAACGTGAATGACGGAGGTGTAGTTGCATACAGCAGCATAGTGGGTAAGGCTGTATTCGATGTACCTCTGCTTGGTTATGTTTCATCGGTAATGTGTTCATTATATGGAAAATGTATTGTAATAGGAAGCCTTTTGCTAATAACCAGCCTGGAGCTTCTGTCCAACTGGTTTGAAAGGATGAATTGCAGAAAAGTACTGCAATAAATAAAAATATAGTAAAGGAAAGGAAAGGAGCTTGTGGCGTGGATAGAATTATTACAATTAAGAAAATAGTAGTATCAGCGGTAGTTATAGCTGCTATTACAATTCTTGCTGCCGGGGTTACTTATGCGCGTCTTAGTTCAAGAACAGATAGTGTTGTCAACGATTTTAGCGGAGCCTGCGTTAATATAGGCGTTGTTGAGAAAAATAAGGATAACAACGAAGTGGTTCTTGAAGATGCAGGAACGGATAATAAGGGTAATTCTGCTAGTGATTATAATTATGATGAAAATAATAAATATAATAACAATATATTAAGCAGCATAGATACTGATAATAAAATGGTTACAAAGGAAGTGTCAGTAAAGAATATAACTTCACCTGATTATCCAACAACTGATACATTAGTAAGAGTAAGACTGGTTCCGCTGATTGTATATGATGATAATGAAGAAAATCAGAATGCAGGAATAGCAGGGCAGACAGTACCGGCTGATATAAGAGATAAGATAGATTATATATTAGCTGAGGGTGTTGTGTCAGAGGAGGAATATAAAGCAGGAAACGGAGATAACAATAGCAGTAATGCAAGATGGATGTATAAAGAAGCTCCAACTAAGGATATTAATGACAGATATTATTATTATACATCTGCGTTGGCTCCGGGTGAAATATCTGATAAGCTGCTAGAGTCTGTAATATATAATGGTGAAATACAGGAGGGAACACATCTGGAGTTAAGGGTTCTGGCAGAGGGAATAGCAGAGTTGCAGGCAGAATATCTGCAGTAGTATAATCCTTTGTCTGGTTATAATGGGGTTATTATGAGGTTATTATGAGGTTATTATGGGGTATTATAGAGTTATTATAGAATAATTATTTATTATATGATGTTGAGCAATACGCTGAAAGAATGGTTATTATAGAATTATTATAGAGCCATTATAGAGGTAGTGTAGAGCCATTATAGAGGTATTATTGAGCTATTATAGAGGTATTATAGAGCTATATATTGGTTATATATGTAAATATACTTGTAATTGTGTATAAATTGATTTACAATTATCGAAAACAAAGTGAAGAAAGAAGGAACATGGTATTATGCAGTTCAATGTTTTACAGAAGGCTATGATTGATGCAATGAAGGCAAGAGATAAGCAGAGAAAGGATTCAATAGCTGTTCTTGTGTCAGCAGCCAAGAAGCTTGCAATAGATGCAGGCTGCAGGGAAGATATACCTGAGGATATGGTGGATCAGGCTATTCTTAAGGAAATTAAGAGTGTAAAAGAGCAGATTGATACCTGCCCTGCCGACAGAACAGAGCTTTTAGAGGAGTATAATGCCCGTCTGGCTGTCATGTCAGAGTTTGCACCAAAGATGTTATCAGAAGAAGAGGTAAGAACTATACTTAACGAGAAGTTTGCAGATGTTCTTGCAACAAAGAATAAAGGACAGATTATGAAGGCAGTTATGGCTGAACTCAAGGGGAAGGCAGATGGTAAGGTTATCAATACAGTTGTAGCTGAATATTGTAAGTAATAATGTAAGTAATAGTGTTTAATAACTGAGAAATTACTTAAATAACAGAGAATAAAAGGGGATTGAGTGCATCATCTGTGCTCAATCCCCTTTGCATTCCCTATTGAGGCAGATAGCAGGGGAAATTAGCTAGGAAACTAGCAAGGTGCACAAGGGAACTTTGACCCTGTATGAAAAAAGCTGATCTAAGTCATAACTAGCGAGAAGATTGAGACGGGAACTTTGACTCTGTACGCAAAAAAGCTAATCTAGGTCAAAGCAAGCGAAGGAATATATATAATTGAAGACTTTATTTTGTGGTGCAATAGGTTGAAAGAATTAAGATATTGTATTATAATAAATATAATACGTTTAATAGTATAATAGTGTGTATTAATACAAAAGAGGGTTTATGTGTATGACCATTGAGAAAAGAAGGTCGAAAAGAACAGATGTTAGTGTAGAAATTTATATAAGGCAGTTAGGAGATAACTTTGTATCAGGATTTTCGCCTGAATCTGTGGAGGTACACGTAATAGATATTTCACAGGATGGAATAGCTTTTAAGTCTGATCACGAATTTAAAAAGAATTCTTATTATGATACAGTTATTACACTTTCCAATAAGGAAACTATTGCCACAGTCATTGAGATAGTAAGAGAACTGAATAATGGGGATAAGGATACTACTTATGGTTGTAGATTTATTGGTATAAGTCCTGAGGACAGATTTAAGATAAGCGTGTATCAGATAGTTGATGAGGCTGAGAAGAATGCTGCAATAAAGTAATATATATGAAAAGCAATATATAAAAAAGCACATGTCATGATAAATAGGAGTACATCTCTTTTATTATCATAATATGTGCTTTTTTAATGCTTGAATTTATTAAGTTTGTTTAAGGTTATTAATGTCGTGAAGTTTATTAAGTTTTGTTTAGTTTCTGCTTTTGGCAGAGCTTGTATTAGATGTGCTTGTTGTGGAAGCAGATGAAGAGCTCTTGGATGAAGAACTCTTGGATGAACTGCTCTTATATGGATCCATTGTTTTAGTTGATGCTTCGTGCTCCATTACATATTCGTCAACATCGAATATATCACCAGAGAGGACTTTATTAATCATAGCAGATGCATTGCTTATGTCATCAACATATGGAAGTACTATGGAAGCATTATATGCTCCGACAACCTCTAAGTGTCTTTTTTCATCAGTATCTCCGTTAATTCCATAGGATTGTATATTCCAAGGAGTGTTGTTGCTTAACTGCATTTTAACAAGGTCAGATATCGCTTTGTTAGGAATGTTAGTAAGGAATAAGTCACTTACGGCATCCATAACTGCAGAGTATTTGGTGAGTATGGCTGGTGAAGAGGCTTTCTGGATAATGCCCTTGATTACTGCCATCTGGTTGCGTCCGCGCTGGAAATCTCCGGCGGCAAAGGCCTTTCTTTCTCGTGCAAATGCAATGGTCTTATCACCATCACATTCATTCTCTCCTCTGACAAAGTGGTAGGAAACAGGTGCAGCTTCCCATCCATTGGTGAATTCTACATCTGAGTCAATGGTTATGCCACCGAGAGCATCAACGATAGACTTGCTTCCTAAGAAGTTGATTTTTACATAATAGTCAATATTTATGCCATATAAATTCTCAAGAGCTTCCATTGATTTCTCTACGCCATAGTTACCTGCATGTGTAAGCTTATCATATCCGGATACGCCTTTGTTATTAGATATCTTGATATAGGAATCTCTAGGTGTTGTAACAAGCAGCACCTGCTTTGTTTTTGGATTAACAACTGCAAGGATATTTACATCACTCAGGGAATTATCTGAAAGTGTTGTATCAGCCCCGTCATCGCTTGATATACCTGAAACATATATTATAAAGGGATCTTTTTTCACGTTGATATTAGCTGTATCAATCGAAATCTCCTTTTCATAACGGTACGTTTTTATTATTCTGATATGATTCTCAAAGCCTTCATAATCCTGTGAAATCATGTTTATCATTGAGTGGTTAATGACAATAGCCTGAACATCTTTATTGGCATAAAAGGCATCTATAAGTTCATTCCAGGTTGAATATTGTTTGACATTCATAGTGTGTCCGGTTTCTGATTGGATGCTTGTAAGTGCAGAAGGAACATTCTCACTTGCAGCAACCGAGTTGTAGGCATATTTATAGTTAACCGTATCAGAAAGAGTGATGGCGCTGTCACTAGCAAGCACACATACATCTACAATATCCACAGAGGTGTCAGCAATTCCGAAACGTGACAGAACCGTATCAAACTTAGACGTAAACAGGTATGAGAACAGAATAAGTACTGACAGCAATATAGATATGAGTTTACCTAGTATATGAGCTCTTGAAAACTGTGAAGTGAAATCATATAGCAGAATAAGAATCAGAATTATATTTAGCATAATCAGATACTTAACAGGAAGCATATCCAGCTTAAATATAGTAATCTGGAACAGAATCGTGAGTACAAGCTGAATTGTAACAAGTATCAGGCCTGCTGCAAGTCCGATGCCACGGCGTTTTTTTCTGCGTTCTGTTTTCGACAGGCTGACATTAGATCTGAATATATATTTTAAGTCTTTTCCCGAAGGTGATGGCTTTGACATAATAAACCTCCATTTATACATTTTTAAAAATCCTGTCTATTTTAGCATATATACATAATAAAATAAAGAAATGATACAAAAAATATTATAGAGACAAAATATGCTTTTGCTCCAACAATATCATCATATTTTAGATATTGCCTGAAGATATTACGAAATGTAATAGTAAACTTAGTATGTATGCTTTAAAGTTATAATTCTATATGATATTATAATTAATAACAACAAATAAAGGAGAAAATAAATGAACGAAAACAATCAGACAGTTGTTCGTGATGCACGAAGGCTTGGAATACCTAAGATGCTTATACTTGGTATCCAGCATATGTTTGCGATGTTTGGTGCAACTATACTTGTACCAATTCTTGTATCGGGCTATTTTCAGGCTGCGTGTAATGAACCACTATCAAGGGGACTTACAGTCTCGGTAACTCTGTTTTGTGCAGGGGTGGGAACACTCATATTCCATGTGTGTTCTAAGCTTAAGGTGCCTGCATTTCTAGGCTCGTCCTTTGCATTTCTGGGAGGCTTTTATACAGTAGCCAATCTTAATAGCGGAATGTATGCACAGATGGGAGCGAATGAAAAAGCAGCATATGCCTGCGGTGGTATTGTAGTGGCAGGTGTTTTTTATCTGGTGGCAGCACTTATATTTAAGCTTGTAGGTGTAAACAGAGTTATGAGATTCCTTCCACCAGTAGTAACAGGTCCTATTATTATATGCATTGGACTTTCACTCGCCTCCTCAGCCATAGCAAATGCTTCAACAAACTGGCTTCTGGCAGTAACAGCACTTGCAGTTATTATAGTATTTAATATCTGGGGGAAGGGAATGTTTAAGATAATACCTATTCTTATGGGAGTTGTCATAGCGTACGTATTCGCACTTATACTTAATGCATTCGGAGTTACGAACCCAGATGGTTCTGCAATACTTGACTTTACCTCAATAGCTTCCTCAGGCTGGATAGGTATACCACAATTCCAGTTATGTAAGTTTGATATTACATCAATACTGGTTATGGCACCTATTGCAATAGCAACTATGATGGAGCATGTTGGTGATATGTCGGCTATATCAGCAACAGTAGAAGAGAACTTTATTGCTGATCCGGGATTGCACCGCACACTTATGGGTGACGGACTTGCAACAGCATTTGCAGGTTTAATAGGTGGTCCGGCTAATACAACCTATGGAGAGAATACAGGTGTGCTTGAGCTATCTAAGGTATATGATCCAAGAGTTATAAGAATTGCTGCAGGACTTGCAATTATATTATCATTTATTCCTAAGTTTTCAGCAGTTATATCAACTATGCCGGCAGCAATTATTGGTGGTGTATCATTTATGCTTTATGGTATGATATCGGCTATCGGTGTTAGAAATGTTGTTGAGAACAAGGTTGACCTTACAAAGTCGCGTAATCTTATAATCGCAGGTGTTATATTCGTATGTGGACTTGGTTTTACAGATGGCCTTACATTTACAGTAGCAGGTACACATATCACACTTACAGCGCTTGCAATAGCAGCAATAATGGGTATTATTCTTAATGCAGTATTACCAGGTAATGATTATAACTTTGGCGTAAACCCTGAAGGTGACCAGAGCAGGGGAGTATATGTAAGTAATACTGATAATAAGTAGACGAACGTAATCTGTACATTAATAGAACAGAGAAAAGAACAGAGAAAACAACAGAGAAAATAACAGAATATGTGTCAGGGCGTAGCTGGCACATAGCACCCGCCACAATATTCGCATATCGTGGGATTTTTATCCCACTTTTATGCTCATATCGAGGTGGGCCACAAGGTCTTTTACCCACCTATGAGCGAGCTTAAGTGGGTTTAGATCTTTTGATACTGGTATCATTGAATTAATAAGAGTACGCAGAAACGAGGAATATTATGAATATTAAAGAAGAAAAAAATATCACAGTATTTGAGCATCCGCTCATTAAACACAAGATTTCACTTCTTCGCGATAAGAATACAGGCACTAATGAGTTCAGAAAGTTAGTTGAAGAAATAGCTATGCTTGAAGGCTTTGAAGCTATGGGAGATCTTGAGCTTGAAGATGTAGAGGTTGAAACACCTATTGAGAAGTGTATGACACCTAAGATAGCAGGTAGAAAGTTAGCAGTGGTACCTATTTTAAGAGCCGGACTTGGCATGGTTTCAGGTATACTTGCACTTGTACCAACAGCAAAGGTAGGACATATCGGTATGTACAGAGATGAAGAAACACTTGAGCCACACGAATATTACTGTAAGCTTCCTAACCCAATCGAGGAAAGACTTATTGTAGTAACAGATCCTATGCTTGCAACAGGTGGTTCTGCTATTGATGCCATCAATCAGATAAAGAAGCATGGCGGCAGAAGAATTAAGTTTATGTGTATTCTTGCAGCAGAGGAGGGACTTGAAAGACTTCATCAGGCTCATCCGGATGTACAGATATATGTAGGACAGCTTGATAAGAGACTTAATGAAAATGGATATATCTGTCCAGGACTTGGAGATGCCGGAGATAGAATATTTGGAACAAAGTAAGTATTATAGAGTGTAAAGTAAGAAATAGTTATGTGGAGTATTCCAGCCTTCTGGCAGGGATATTCCACATAAAATAGTGCCAGACAGAATAGGGGCTGAAAGGACATTTTAAATAAGCAGGGAGGGGGAAGCATGGATAATAACATTAATATGAATATGACTATCGGAAGTTTTGGAAAGACAAGCACAGGCGAAGAAATAACTATGTATAAGCTACAGACAAAAAGCTTAAAGCTGGGAATAATAGATTATGGAACAACGCTTGTAAGTCTTGAGGTGTTGGATAATAATGGCCAGTGGACGGATATTGTGCTTGGCTATGATAACGTATATGAATATGAAAATGATGCAGACAATAATATGGGCTGTAATATGGGCAGATGCGTTAACAGAATAGCTAAAGGTCATATGGTTATTAGCGGGAATGAATACCAGTTAGAGTTAAATGATGGAGATAATACCATACATAGCGGTACATATGCCTATTGCCGCAGAAAGTGGACATATGCAGATTCAGATGAAAGCAGTGTAACCTTTGTGCTTAATAGTAAGGATATGGATCAGGGCTTTCCGGGAAATCTTATAATATATATTACATATAGGTTTCTGTCAGACAATTCCTTTGAGATAGAATATGACGGTATACCGGATAAGGATACAGTTATAAATATGACTAATCACAGTTACTTTAATCTTAATGGTGAAGGTAGTGGAAGTATATACAAGCATAAGCTTGTTATATATGCTGACAGATTCACACCATCGGGCAGGGATGCAATTCCAACGGGAGAGATAAGAAGTGTTGAAAATTCCCCTATGGACTTTAGAAGGTGTAAGACGATAGGGCAGGATATTAATGAAGATTATGACCAGCTTCGGAATGCTAATGGTTATGACCATAACTGGATAACGGAGGAATCAGGAAAACTACACAGAATAGTTGATGTGACAGGAGATATATCAGGTATACATATGCAGATTGAGACAGATTACCCAGGCATGCAGATGTATACAGGTAATTTTATAAGTAACAGAAGAAGAGGAGTTAAGGGTAAGAAAGGACACATATATTCAGAACGTGATGGAGTGTGCTTTGAGCCACAATACTATCCAGATGCAGTTAATCACAGTAACTTTGTAAGTCCTGTATGCAGGGCTTTAGACAGATTCAATAAAAGAATCCGCTATACCTTTGATAAAGCTGGATTATAGGATATTTTATAAGAGCTATTTTATAAGATATATTTTTTACTTATGTTTAAAGAACCGCGTGCTTTAAGATAATATATTTTAAACGCCGCCGGCTTTAAGATAATATATTCAAGCGTATATTTCAAGTGCGAAATATATGGCAGACAGCCATAAAGTGTGGTATTATATATGCATTTGCTGGGGAAGCAGCAGGCATATAAAGATATGCACAAGAACAATAAAAACAGGAGATAATATTATGCCAGTATTTGATTTTAAAAATGCAAGTAACTCATCATCATTTGAATGCACATATACAACATTTAATTCAGATAATAATATCGCTACTAAGGAACATCCTATATTAGTTCTTGATAATTCAGAACAGAAGTGGGAGCTTAATACAGTTGGCATGTTTGCCAATCCCTACAAGAAGACAGCTTTCGAATTCCAGACAGGGGAAGCTAATATATTAAGTAATATTCTTAAGGTGGATGCCCGTTTTACAGCACTTATCAAGTGGCTTGGTGAGAACCGTATCAAGGTTAAGCTGACAGGTGAGAATACACAGGAGGGATATGCTGTATACAGAATTCAGGAGATAGCCTTCAATAACAGCCAGAAGCTGTCATCAGAGGATGGCTTTCTTCAGTATATGATTGAGAGATTGCTCGAAAGCAGCATCGTTGCTGAGAATGTAGATGAAGACCTTGATGAATCCGGCGACAGCATGAAGCTTACAAGCATAACAAGTATATCTGATTTTCTTAACTGTGCAGGTATGACACTTCCTGAAAATATAAGATTGTGGGCAAGACGTAATCTTGCAGTTGCACGTTCAAGCGAGGTAACACCAGAAGAGAAAAGGCACGCACAAAGAGCACTTTCTATTATGCTTAACATAAAGTGGAAGAGCAATTACTTTGAATCAATAGATCCAGTAGAAGCCAGAAGAATCCTGGATGAGGAGCTTTTTGGCATGGAATCAGTTAAGCAGCGTATAATTGAAACAGTTATACAGATTAATAGAACACATACTCTGCCTTCCTATGGAATACTTCTTGTAGGACCAGCGGGTACAGGAAAGTCACAGATAGCCTATCTTGTTGCTAAGATTCTTAAGATGCCTTGGACTACTCTTGATATGAGCTCTATTAATGATGCAGAACAGCTCACAGGTTCATCAAGAATATATTCAAATGCAAAGCCGGGTATTATTATGGAGGCATACAGCAATGCAGGTGAATCTAATCTTGTATTTATTATAAATGAGCTGGACAAGGCAACATCAAGTAATGGCAATGCCAATCCTGCAGATGTACTGCTTACATTACTCGATAATCTTGGATTTACAGATAATTATATGGAATGTCTTATTCCAACCTCAGGGGTATATCCAATAGCAACGGCTAATTATAAGGAGCAGATAAGTGCACCTTTACTTTCAAGATTCGCAATAATCGATATTCCTGATTATACCAGAGAGGAAAAGAAGACAATATTTAACAGATTCTCTCTTCCAAAGGTTCTTAAAAAGATAGGACTTCACGAGGATGAATGTACTATAACTGATGAAGGACTTGATGTAGTACTTGATATATTCAGGGACACAACAGGTATACGAGATCTTGAGCAGGCAGCAGAGCATCTGGCAGCACATGCACTTTATCTTATCGAGGTAGAGCATGCAAAGAGTGTTTCGTATGATGCAGATATGGTCAGAGAATTATTTGAGTAAATGTGAAAAGGAAGAATAGATGTTAGGTTTCAGGAATATTGAAGATAATACATATAATGACATCAGGGAAAAGTCTCTTATGCAATGGCTCGAGGATATGGAAGGACACGATGATATAGCTGTCAGGGGCGGCGTTAAGCTGGCTAAGGAATATTACGCTTATCTTAAAGCAGAGAATGAAAGACTTAAGGCAGAAAGTGAGCTGAAAAGCGAGTATCTTAAGAAGGTAGTGGCAAAGAAAAAGTGAAAAGACTAATAAATGAGTATAAAAATAAATATAGAAATAAATATAGCTTAAGCGCATTAAGAAATATTGCGCTGATTATATTAGCTTTTACCTTGGTGATGTGTATGTCAGGATGTGGAGAAAGCCAGAGTAAAGGAACTGATGCTGGCAGTGATATTAATATTAGTGAAATAAGTAATCAATCCTCAGCTTATGCACAGGATACAGATGATAAGCTGTCAGAAACTAAAGCAATTACTGAGGATGAAGAAAAAGCTGAGATAGAAGCTGAAACCGAGGATGAAGAAAAGGCTAAGACCGAAGCTGAAACCGGGGATGAAGAAAAGGCTAAGAACGAAGCTGAAACCGGAGATGAAGAAAGCACTAAGACCGAAGCTGAAACCTGGGATAATGAAAAGGCTAAGAGCGAAGCTGAAACTGAGGATGAAGAAAAAACTATGACAGAAGCCACCCCAGAGCCAGATACGCCAAAGGAAGAAGACAACAGAATCACTATATGTATAGATCCTGGACATGGCGGGAGCAATGAAGGTACGAAAGAAACCTATGATGGAGTACTAATCAAAGAAAAGAATGTAACTATGGCGATAGCACGTAAGTTAAAGTATTATCTTGAGCAGAATGATAATATAAGAGTTGTGATGACAAGGGATTCAGACTATTCAGTAAGCCTTGCGGGACGTATTGAGTATGCTGCAGAGCAAGCTGCAGATTATGTTATATCAATGCATATTAATAGTAAAAGTACTGATGAGCTTGATGCACACGGCTGCATGGTGCTTATGAGCTGCAGCAGATATCAGCCGGATAATGCAAGGTTTGGCAGTATTTATGATAAAGAGAGAACGCTTGCATATTCTATACTTTCAAAGCTTAATGGTATTGGTATTCCTATAGCCAATGACAGTTGGAATGGAAACGAATATAAAGATGGAATACTCCAGAGATATAATACAGCAGGTGAATTATATCCTGATGGTTCCGTAGCTGATTATTATGGGCTTATCAATGAGGGAACGTGTGCAGGTATACCAACTATTATAGTTGAACATGCATTTTTAAGTAACGAGAGTGACTACAGAAATTATCTTAGTACAGATGTACAACTGGATGCTCTGGCAAGAGCTGATGCAGCAGGAATAATAGAAACTATATTAAAATAAAAATAATAGAAGTTGTATTAAAATAGACGGAAATAATTATACATTTTAGGCATAACTTAGCATTAATAACAGGTATTAGACATAGAATATATATAAGGATACATTATATATGGTATATGAGAGTATTTGAACACTTAAGCACTATGATAAGCGAAAGTGAATGGAGGTAATACAGGTTGTGTAAGTTATGCAGGTTGAAATGGATAGTAGTAACAATAGTGGCAGGATTGATTATATCTGGTTATACTTATAACACTATCAGACATAAAGATATTGTGTATAGCGAGGTTTATGAACCAGACGAGCCAGAAGTAAAAGATAGCAGAGTGGCTGGAAGTAAGTTTCTTATCATAACGTGGGATGAGGAGGCTGTGGCCGTTGATGAACTTGCAGAGCTGCTTAAGGCAGATATATATAAGCCACAGATTACTGCTGGATATACAAGAACGTATGAAGACATAGACCTGTCCGCTTATTCCACCTATTTTATAAATATGTGTGGGGAAAGTACAGGCAGTATAAGAATATTAGAACAGCTTGCCGATGAAGATTATCTTGATGGTAAGACAATAATACCTATATATGATTCGTCTGGGGCGTGGACGGAAGCTGTTAATGAGCTTGGGAATATGACGTCTGGTGCTGTCTGGCTTACAGGTGGAAAGCTGGACAAGTCTGCCTCACGAAGAGATATTGAGAGCTGGCTTAAAGGTCTTGGAATATCTCTTGTTAGTGAAGCAGAAGTTGTTGATTTGAAGAATTGATATAGTTAATTATTAGTGAGCAGCTTTTCAAACTCGCTAATAGGAACGGGACGTGAGTAATAATAGCCCTGATGCCACGTTGCACCAAAATGTCTTATATAATCATCAACATTAGCATCTTCTATACCTTCTATGCAGGTTTCTGTATGAGTCCTTTTAGCATAGTCTATTATTGACTGGACCATAGCCTGATTCTGAGGCTTATTCTTTATATCCTTAATAAAACTCATATCTACCTTAAGCTCATCAAAATGAAGCTCAAGAGCAAGACTTAAAGAGCTGTTTCCTGTGCCGAAATCATCAAGGGCAATCTTAATGCCCTGCGAACGGAAAAAGGCAACCTCTTCCTTAAGAAAATTGACATCAAGGTCGCGGCAGCGTTCTGTCAGTTCAAGGCATAGCTCATCAGGTGAAGAGCTGGTTTCCTTTAGGATAGATAATACTGAATCACGGAATTCCTTTCTTTCAAGCTGTGCAGCAGCTATGTTTACATTCACAAAGAAGTCAGGGTGTCCCCTTCTTAAGCTCTTTATATCTGTAAGAGCAGTCCTTATAATCCAGTTGCCAAGGTCAAATATACAAGGATCCTGTTCGAGCCACTCCATAAATATTCCAGGAGAAACAACGCCATAAGGTTCAAGCTCCCATCTTATAAGTGCCTCCATGCCTTTTATAGCACCTGTTTTCGTATCAGCAATAGGCTGATAGAACAGACGGAAGCCTTTAAAGTCAGAGGTTGCACTTTTGTGGATAAGACTTATAAGGTTAAACTGATAGTCGCTATTACCATTTATTTCATCATTAAATATAACAAGCTCACCGTGGTGGGCTGTCTTAGAATGATTGATAGCATATGTAAGACGGCTTCTTATTGCGTTGATTTCTGTCATATGAGGTTCAATATATATGGCTCCGGCACATATTTTAAGAGGAACCTTCATATCTTTTATAATAATGTTATTCGACAATGAATCAGTTAGCTCATCATATATATGTTGTAAATCATCTCTGGTCATGCTTTTAAAGCTTATGATAAAGTTAGCTCCTGATGAACGGTATACGGTTCCTTTATTTCTTGTTATATTAAGCATAATCTGAGCTACATTATTAAGTATCATGTCTGAAAAGGTCACTCCATACATAACATTAATATGGCTGAACTGATTAATACCGACCTTAAGAAGCACAGTCTGGTTATTCGTACAGGAGGTAAGATCCGTAATACGCTGATTAAGAAGCGAGTCTGTATAAAGTCCGGTAACAGAATCAATATCATCAGATATACCATAGTTATCGTAGCGTATTATTATATATAAGGGTGAGTTATTGTTATCATATATCAGTCTTGCTTTAGCACTAAAACGATGATAATTCTCCCCATCTTTAATACGATATTCCCACGCCTTATCAAGATTCCTGCCTTCAAGACGCTCCTTAAAGCCTTCCTTAAAGGCTGTTAAATCATCAGGATGTATTGAATGGTTTCCCTTTTCCTTTCCCTTGATTGTATAATTCTCATCCAGGTTAAAGTAGTCCATAGCTCTTTGTGACCACCAGGTTATATCTGTATTCAGGTTAGTGATAGAGATATAAGACTTCTTGGAAAGCGAGGTTATCGCTTTTATAATGTCAGGAAAAGAAGAGGTCATGTCTTTCCAGAATAAATCTTTAGTACTCATTATGTATTCTCCAATCTAAAAATGCCCCGCAAAAATATTGCATAAAAAAGTTGCTATATAAACATTAACAAAAACGAACATAAAACTTTTTCTTATTATAGCATAAAACTGTTATTAAAAAAATAAAGATTTCTTAATATTTAAAAAACTTTCCAAAACAAATCATAATGCTATTATAAGACAGGGGATTTAGTCAAGTGTATATTGAAAGTTTATAAATAATTAATAAAATAGTGCTCGATTAATTAAGTAATAATTATAACGAGTTTGTATCCGCGCAAGCTTAATATAAAAATGTTTTAGAAAAGGAAGGAAAATATTCTAAATAAGTAGTTAATTCTATATATATAAATCCGATAATATAAATATATAACTAAATTATCCGATAAAATAATCTTATGGGAATGTGGTTTTACTTAAGAAGGTGTACATATGAAAATAAGAGATGCACAGCAAAAATATCGCGCAGTAATACAAGATTATCAAAGTGAAATGTCGGCTGTTTCAAAAAGAAAAAAAGAGATACAGGAAGCTCTTAAGAATGCAAGTGGAACAGATAAGGATATACTTGATAAGGAAGCTGCCACTATTGAACTTACCTACAAAGAATTGCGGGATAAACAGGATGAATATTATGATTATATGAGTAAGCTTACAGAACAGTGGTGCCTGTGGGCGAATGCTGAGTCTGCCAAGCAGCAGGGTGATGCCATGAAGGATTATTATGATGATATGGCAAAGATTATGGAAGTTGCAAGGCGTCTTATGAAGGGTGATATTGTCCCATCAACAGATGAAAGAAAGCTTATGGAATATAATGATAAATTGTATCAGATGGCTAAGAATATGGGAGAATTGGCTAAGGCAGAGAAACGAAAGAAGCATAAGTCACTATGGGAGAATGAAGAAGAAAAGAAATATCAGGATCCCGATGAGGTTGGTGCTAATGCAACCGCACAGGGAGAATCACCACAGATAGTTGAAGCTTCTGAAGTTATGAGTAATACAGGTTATAGTAATATGGATAGTAATAATCATCAGGATTAATAATATACGAAAGAACGAGGTAAATATATGCCACTTAGTATTAATATTAACGTGAATAATTCAGATATGAATATTAAGAATGAAAAAACAGGTGTTAAGAAGCAGATAAAGTCAATAAATGCTAATAACCTTAATCTTAATAAGCTGACTAACAGAGAACAGATGATGAATGAAAAGAGAACAGGCGCCAGAAAACAGGCTATGAAGCTTATAGCTGATGCTTGGAGCAGTGATAAAAAGGCGGCAGATGACATCAATAGTATGGCTAAGACAAAGGATGATTTAGCAATAAGAAACAATGAACTAAAGTCGAAGCTTAAAGATATAGAAAATAGACAGGAAGCCTGAAGAGAAGAGTGTGGAGTTGATAAAGACTCGCAGGAACAAAAAGATCGGGAGCTTTTAATGAAGTATCAGGACAATAAGACTGGAGTGTTTAATGACAGATTCTCAAAGGAAGAAATAAAAAGGTTAAAGGAGCTCGAGAGTCAGCCACTTACGGAATATCAGAAAAAAGCACTTTCAATTAATGCAGGTAAAGATGCTATATATGATGAAATTGATAAGAATGAAACCAAGGCTATGTGTCTTACAATGTCGATTGGTGAGGCAAGAAAAGAGCAGGCTAAGTCACAAGATATGCTAAAAGCACAGGATGCTGCCGACAGTATAATAGAAGCTGCCGAAAAGGATATATATGGAAATCTTATTAATGAAGGAAAGAATAATATAGATGATAAGTTAGAAGAGAATAAAGAAAAAGCAGAGGAAGCTGAAAAGAAGAAGGAAGAACAAAAAGAGCAGATTGATGAAGCAAAGCAGAAGAGGGAGGAAGAACAGGCAATTATTGAAGGTGATACTGAAGCTAAAAAGCTTGAAGAAAGCATATCAATAACTGATGAGAAAACTAATAATATGGAAGAAGCCCAGAGTAAGGTCGCCCAGATTATGAAGAAGAATAATCTAATTAATGAGGATATTAAGGGAATCGAGATTGACCTGAACTTTTAGGTGATTGATAAGTAATTGATAAGTAATTGAAATGATATTAACTTAATTAAGTGACATATAAGAAAGAGAATATAAAACAATAGGGGTGTGGCAATAAGAAATTCTTAATGCCACACCCCATTATTGTGAGAGTGTAATACTTTAATTATTAATATTTACATTACCCATACTTGTTTTTGCAGTAACAACTTTATCGGCAGTTAAGTTGTCAGAAAAGCTGTTTTTGTGATTTGTTCCATATACATTTATATTTCCAAGATCTGTATCAAGCTTATAAGCGCAAGTGACAGAATGAGGAAGGTTAACAGAGATGTTTCCCATATCAGTATTAAGATACATATTATCAAAAGAACATTGACTTACGTCAACATTTCCCATATTTACATTAAGGTTATAATCATTGAAGCTACATAAAGCTAAACCAAGATTTCCCATATCTGCATGGATTGTTATATCGGAACCTTTGATATCTGAAAGGTTACAATTACCAGCATTAATATTACAGCTTATATTAGTAAGAGATATATCTGCTGGAACCGTTATGGTTAATTCTGATTTGGAATTTCGTAAGGCATTAGTAATATGGCCAGTATTAGCTGATTGATTTACCTTAAGCGTATTATCATAAATATAATATTCAGGACGGTATGCCTGGCTGCCTTTATAACTTATGGCAAATGAGTCGCCTGTGGATATATTGATATTAGCTATGGAAACATCAATATCAAGATTATAAAAGGCGTCTAAGGTATCGTTTATGGTTATATAATTTCGGCCTCTGATAAAGCCATTTTTCCACGATAAAGAAGGAACAGACCATACATTAATTATAATTCCAGCTACTATACATATGGCTGTTATACTGTATATAATACTTAAATATATTTTTTTACCCATATTAATCCTCATTTCTGCGCAGGTTCTGCGCGTATGTTTAACGTGCACAATTCTTAAATGTGTCAGATATATTAAAACTTTATTTATATGCGAAGGTTTTAAGTATTTTATAAACAATAGCGGCGACAGGCCATATTATCCATGTAGTTGCCCATTCAAAGGAAAGAAAGCTGATACATAGATACAGGCAGGAAATAGTCGGCCAGAATACAGATATAATAGCAGCAACAGTAGAATTAATATATTCTTCTTCATTATTTTCGGTATAATTATAATTATCTGATATTGCTTCAGAATTGTTAAGGGATAAAAGCCTTCTGTAGGATGTAGCTGCATTTGCCTGAAAAACTATCAGCATAACACCTACAGAGCATATTGCAAGAACAAGAGCGCCTGAAATATCGTCAAGTATATCAAGGTCAAAACTATCCATAATTATAGGTGGTATAACGCATACTATACATAATATTACTCCAATAGCAAGGCATAAGGCGTATAAAGGTTTCATATGTTCTTTTTCTTTTTTTACATGTTGGAGCGTCTCACTATCAAGTATGCATCGGTGCTTTGTTATATCGTCATAATCTTTAAGAGAGAGACCGGCCAATATGAACATTGCCACAGCTACTGCAATAGTGACAAACATAAGCGATATCATTATGTTTTCTAAGATTAATGTATCTGTTATATCGCCTATGATAGGAAATATTGGTGAAAATATGCACAACATAACACCAAATGAAATAAGCAGACTGCGTTTCGTATATGCACGTATATAATGCTTAGCTGCATCAAGCGACAGAGTTTGTTTATTAGAAATAGGGGATTGCTTTGCTGTTTCCTGTGTTGTGCTGTTAAGTCCGAGAGAGTCGGCAAGTTCATCAAGGTTACCGAATTCTGATATAACGGTTCCAACAGCTTCATTTTCGCTTTTTCCCTCAGATATAAGTTCGTTATATTTATCCTCCATCATACCAAGAAGTTCATCTTTTGCTTTGATTACTTCAGGCGTGTCTGGCATATTGGCAAACATAGCTTCAAGATAGCTTTTAATTGTATTCATAGGTCCTCCTCATTTATATATGTGTTATTTGCGGATGAAATGTTCAATGACTTCTTTAGTCAGTGCCCATTCCTCACATCTTGCTTTATAATATTCACGCCCAGCATCTGTAATGCTGTAATAAGTGCGCTTTTTACCTCCATTCTCACCAACGCCCGGAAAAGATGTTATGTAGCCATTCTTTTCCATACGTGTAAATGCAGAGTAAAGGGTGGTTTCCTTCATAATATATTTTTCTTCTGATAAAGCTTTAATCTGCTTTGATATTTCATAGCCATAGGATGGTTTGTCAAGCAGAAGATATAGAATTATAGTATCATTGTATCCCCTTATGATATCGCTGCTGATTCCAGCCATATATCAAATCCTCCTTCATTATATAAATAATGCACATATAATACTACGATAGACGTAGTATGTCTGACGTAGTATATATATCATATATAATATAAGATGTCAATAAGTGATATTGCAAGTGCAGATAATAATGATGTAAAATATGATTATGGAGTTTGAGGTGTTCGAGGATTGCGGGAATTGCATAGCTAATGAAGCAATCCGGTCACAGCAGTGAGTGTCAGAATTTACTTTTGATACTCACATCATATTGTAAGATTAGGACAAGTTCGCATTACAGGACAGAGTAGGAGTGAAGGCTATATGGGAAAGATAAATTATAGTGATAATGTAAACAATAATGTAAACAATAACATAAGTAATACTAATACAGATAAAAATGTGTATAAGGAAGCAGACAAGAAGGTACAAGAA
>CAKRKK010000001.1 GCA_934358235.1 uncultured Lachnospira sp. | reverse complement strand
AAAAAAAGCGGGTGATGGGAATCGAACCCACGTATCTAGCTTGGAAGGCTAGTGTTCTACCATTGAACTACACCCGCATAATGTAATATCCATATATAAAATGCCTAGAACCGGAATCGAACCAGTGACACGAGGATTTTCAGTCCTCTGCTCTACCGACTGAGCTATCTAGGCTTACTGTGATCATCGCATTAATTATGGTGGTCATATTAATCTCATATCACTATCATCCGTAGCGGTAAATGCTACCACCAAAGACTTGTATATATTATCATACCTGAGCAACATACGTCAACCTGTATTTATGAAAAATGTTCAAAAAATGCCTGTAGCTGCCCTCTGTCCTGGCAGCTACAGACTGGTCTTTTGTAACATAACCTGTTATCCGTTTTATAGACTTATTCTTATATTTACAGGCTGATTTACATATTTATAGTCTTATTCTCACATTTACAGTTATTGCTGCTTATCTGACATATGCTTTTCATACAGATCCGGACGGTATTTCTTAGTTCTTTCCAATGACTTCTCATAACGCCATTGCTCTATATTGGCGTGGTGTCCCGAAAGAAGCACCTCTGGAACCTTTAAGCCCTTATATTCAGCCGGTCTTGTATACTGTGGATATTCCAGCAGATTATCTGCAAAGCTTTCTGTCTGTGCTGACTCCTCATTATTAAGCACACCGGGAACAAGCCTTGATACTGAGTCGATAACAACCATTGCGGCAAGCTCGCCTCCTGTAAGGACATAATCACCAATAGATACATAATCCGTAACTATCAGCTCAAGCGCTCTTTCATCTATTCCTTCATAATGTCCACACAGTATAACAAGCTCTTCTTCCTTAGAGAATTCTTCTGCCATTCTCTGGTTAAAGGTATGTCCCTGTGGTGTCATATATACAACTCTTGGTCTTTTAGCACATCCTGCTGCTATACTCTCATAGGCATCACATACCGGTTCTGCCTGCATAACCATTCCAGCCCCGCCGCCATATGGGTAATCGTCCACCTTCATATGCTTGTTCTTTGAGAAATCTCTTATATCTACTGCTTCAACAGACAAAGTCCCAGCTTCTATAGCTCTTCCTGTAATACTTGTATTAAGTCCATCCAGAATCATCTGTGGAAAAAGTGTCATAACATAGAATTTCATTATCTGGTCGCTCCTGCCAACTTATTAAGGAAGAATGGATAATAATTATGATTAAGATTATATCCACCTGACGAGAATTCTGTATCAAGATATCCCGTTCCATCCTTGAAAGAATCTGCAATATCAATAAATGTCATACCCATAGCCAAAGCTTCCTCTGAAAGCTTCTTATTAGCAGCATCTATATCTGTCTGCTTTATCTTAACTGATGATTTAGCTTCAAAGCTCTCTGTTACAGGTAATAAAGATACAACATATATCTTAGCCGAAGGTATCTGTTCTTTAAGCGAAGAAACTATTGTTCCTATTCTTTCTGCTACGTCCTCACCGCTTCTTGTTCCATAGTTAAGATCATTCAGTCCCACAAGCACATACACCTTTGATGGATTTCTATCCTTAACGTCTGACACATAATTAAGTGCTTTATCTGTAGTAAGATTATTATCTGATACGATACTGCCTGAACCAAGATATGCATAATCCTCTATACCTGCTATAATCATATCTCCGAATAATACTGCATCAGAATATGCATCCTTTGATGTATATTCCTCTTCTACCGCCTTATCATTTATCTTAACCACACTTCCTGTTGCAGCCGCCTGTGTTGTAGCTGGCTGTGCAGCCTGTGTTGTGGCTTCTGTGGTAGCTGCTGTTGTAGCTTCTGCCACGCCAGATGATGTCTGTTCTTCTGTCACATTCATAGCAGTAGTTGTGCTGTTATTCCTGTCTGCTTTCGTAGAAGCCGCATTGTCATCTGTTCTTCCAACACTGCAAGCCCTTAATACTACTACGGCTATAACAATAACTATTATAGCTGATACCGCTCCTATTATCGGATTCTTATACTTATTCCACAATCTCAGCTTTCTGTTAAGCTGTATCTTCTTTCCATCATTATTATCTGCTGACATATCTAACTCCATTTCTTAATCATGATAATAACAGGCTAAATATATTACTCTATATTTCACCATCTTAGCTTTCTTAATACTACTGCTGATGTTTTTCTTAGTCCTATATCAAGATTGCCATCCTTTAATCTATAGCCCTGTCTGTCTATAGTGTATCCGCCATCAAATGTAACCATTATCTGTTCAACATCTGCATCCATACCAAGTCCTGTTTCCCATACCGGTACCTTAACTCTTGTCTCATCATCTCCGTTATTCACAACTACAATTACTGCATCCTCCATAGTAAATCTACCATATGCAATAACATTATGCCCTGAATATAACTGCTTATATGAGCCTGTTCTTAGTACCTCATTCTCCTTGTGCATTCTGATAATATCCTTATGGAACTGTATAAGCTCCTTATCTTCATGCCCCCATGGATATGTTCTTCTATTATCAGGATCTGTGAAACCACATACCCCTGCTTCGTCTCCATAGTATATAGTTGGTGCCCCAGGCCAGGTCATCTGTATGACAACTGCCTCCATAAACACCGCTTTATTAACATTGTTATTGGCTGCCTCAGGTCCTAGCTCTGCCACCCTTCCAACAACGTGATTAGTTCTTGTAAGGAATCTTGAATGGTCATGGTTAGATAACTCATTCATCGATATAGAAAAGCTCTGTCCACCCATTCTTGCCATATTATGATGCATTGCACCAAAGAAATAATCCGGGTTTCCAAGTGAATCTAAACGCAGCTCATCACTATGCTTTTCCATGCCGGTTAAAAACCAGGTTACCGGTTCCATAAAAGCATCATAGTTCATTATAGTATCCCATTCATCACCCTGTAACCAGTCATAGGAATCACCATAATTCTCCGCAAGAATAACAGCCTCCGGATTAGCCTCCTTAACCGCTCTTCTGAACTTCTTCCAGAACTCATGGTTATATTCCCTGCTGTATCCAAGATCTGCTGCAACATCAAGTCTCCAGCCATCTACATTGAATGGCTCAGAAACCCATTTTCTACCTATGTTAAGTATATAATTCTCTAATTCCTCTGATTCTTCATAGTTAAGCTTAGGAAGGGTATCATGCCCCCACCAGCCATCATAAGAGCCATTATCAGGCCATTGGTTGCCATAGAACTTAAAGAAGCTGTGATATGGACTCTCATACCTCTCATATGCTCCACGCTCGTATACATCTTCACTAGAGCTGTATATGTGCTCCCTGTCCATCCATTTATTAAAGGAACCACAATGGTTAAATACTCCATCTATTATAACCTTCATTCCCCTTTTATGGATCTGTTCAACAACCTCTGCAAAGAATCTGTTACTTGCTTCAAGATTCTCCCTGCTGGTCACCCTGCATATATAACGTGTAGCGTGTGTGTTGTTCTGGTCACCCTCCTGTAACAGCTCTCCCTCATCCTTCTTAATAATTCCAAAGTGAGGATCTATATAATCATAATCCTGTATATCATACTTATGATTCGATGGTGAAACAAACAGCGGATTAAAATATATTACCTCAACACCTAACTCACTAAGATAATCCAGCTTATCAAGCACTCCCTGAAGGTCTCCACCATAGAATTCCCTGACACCCATAGTTGCCGGATACTTATCCCAGTCCTTCACCTGACAGACATGCTCTGATATATAACTGTACTCATTATCAAGTACATTATTCGACTTATCTCCATCATAGAATCTGTCTGTATATATCTGGTACATAACAGCACCCTTTGCCCAGGCTGGTGTCTTAAAGCCCGGCATAATCTGAAAATTATAATATATATTTAATTCCTTTATGGCACCTATCTGATTGTAATAGCATACAACCTTTCCAGTTTCCACCTTAAAATAATAGTAAAGCTTCTCTTCTCCAACCTTTATATCTGCTTCATAGTAATCAAAAAGACCGGCTGCCTTGATTTTTGTCATAGGACATTCTACATTATTGACGTATATATAAGCCTTGTCTACATTATAACGTCCCGTTCTCAGCCTTATCTTTACTGTATCTCCCGGCATAGGCTCTGCCGGACTTCTGTAATCCTCTGTTACATCTGAAAATAAAGCTCTGGTGTTAATAGTTGGTCTTGCATTACACATATACAGTAGCTTTTTTTCCCACGATGACAGATTCTCAACTGCTGCGCTTATTATCATAGAATCTACTCCTTGACATTAATCATATACAATTTTATATCATTATAGGTATTTATTCAACAGTTAGATATACTTCTTAAGATTTCTTTTATTTACATACAGCTTTTGCCTGACTTTCCATACAAGTAAAAAGGACAGTCTGGGGGGACTGTCCTTTTTGGAGAAGGTATTTCACTTATTATGGGGTGTAGCAAAAAAATATATAATGTATTGGGGGTTTTTACATTAATTATAATATCATGCCATACGCCATAAGTGTTCACAAATCTTACAAAAATATTGCTATATTTTTGTGCATATTGCATATCGTTTGTTTTCATAGAAATACAATCCCAATATTATTGATTAACTAGGCTGTTATTGTATCAGCAAATAATGCCTCAAACTCTTCTCTTGTTATTTTTTCCTTCTCAAGCAGAAGCTCTGAGCTCTTCTTTAATACGTCCATATTCTCAGATATAAGCTTTCTGGCTTTAGCATAGCACTCATCCACTATATCCTTTACCTCTTTATCTATGAGTGTTGCAACATCCTCACCATATGGTCTTGTATGTGCAAGATCCCTGCCTATGAATACTTCATCACTATCTGTATCATAGTTAATAAGTCCGAGCTTATCAGAAAAGCCATACTTTGTAACCATATCGCGTGCTGTCTGTGTTGCCTGCTTTATATCCTGTGATGCTCCTGTTGTTATATCATCAAATACAAGCTCCTCTGCAACACGTCCACCAAGACTTACTATTATATTCTGAAGCATCTTTCCCTTTGTGTTAAACATCTCATCACGCTCAGGAAGTGGCATTGTGTATCCCGCTGCTCCCATGCCTGTTGGTATGATAGAGATTGTATGAACAGGTCCGACATCTGGAAGCAGATGGAATAAAATAGCGTGTCCAGACTCATGGTAGGCCGTAATTCTCTTTTCTTTATCTGATATTATCTTGCTCTTCTTTTCAACGCCTATTCCTATCTTTATAAACGCTTCTTCTACATCTGCATTGGTTATATACTTTGATTTCTTTCTGGCTGCACCAATCGCTGCTTCATTCAGCACATTTTCCAGGTCTGCACCTGTAAAGCCTGCTGAAGTTCTTGCCAGCTTCTCAAGATCTACATCATCACCAAGTGGCTTTTTGGCTGCATGCACCTGTAATATCTCAAGTCTTCCCTGTACATCAGGTCTTCCAACCACTATCTTTCTATCGAATCTTCCTGGTCTTAATATTGCAGGATCAAGTATATCTATTCTATTGGTTGCCGCCATTACGATGATTCCCTCATTAACTCCAAAACCATCCATCTCAACAAGCATCTGGTTAAGTGTCTGCTCTCTTTCATCGTGGCCTCCGCCCATGCCTGTTCCTCTTCTTCTTGCAACTGCATCTATTTCATCTATAAATATAATACAAGGTGCATTCTTCTTGGCTTCCTCAAACATATCCCTTACTCTGCTTGCTCCGACACCAACAAACATTTCAACAAAGTCTGAACCTGATATACTAAAGAATGGCACATTAGCTTCTCCTGCAACTGCCTTTGCAAGAAGTGTTTTACCTGTACCCGGAGCACCTGTTAAGATTACACCCTTAGGTATTCTTGCACCGAGCGAGGTATATCTGACAGGATCCTTTAAGAAGTCTACTATTTCTTCAAGCTCTTCCTTTTCTTCATTAAGTCCGGCTACATCCTTAAAGGTAACCTTGTTATCTTCACCACTTATCATGCGTGCACGGCTTTTTCCAAAGTTCATCATCTTGGCGTTGCCACCACCGCCGCCTGCCTGTCTTGTGAACATCATCATAAAGAATATAAGAACTACAATACTAAGTCCGAAGGGAAGTATTGATGTAAGAAGAACACTTTGTCTTGTTACATCCTTAAGTGTATATGCTATATCCTTGTCTAATAATATTTCTTCAACCTGGTTGACATCTGATACATATACATTTTTGACATTCTGTACGCCGCTTACTTTAACAGCTAACACACCTGTCGGAACCTCAGAATTCTGTCTTATGACTACGCTTTCTACTTTTCCTTTATTGACATCACTAACAAAGTCACTATAAGTATAATCGCTTGTTCCTGAATTCATCCGCGATATATACATAATAAACATCGCTGCAATAACTACAATAAATAGATAGATTCCCACTCCAGAGAATCGCATGCCTCTTTTATTATCCATTATAACTCTCCATTCTTATGCATTCTATGGCTTACACCATTTATTCTTTATTCCTCTCCTTCAGGATGTACAACTCCTATAAATGGAAGGTTTCTATATCTCTGGTCATAATCAAGTCCATAGCCAACAACGAATTCATCCGGAATATTGAAGCCATTATACTTAACTTCAATATCCACCTCTCTTCTGTCTGGCTTATCAAGAAGTGTACATATACATATATCCTCTGGGTTACGTGCCTCTAACATAGGCATAAGTCTGTAAAGTGTATTGCCAGAATCAATAATATCCTCAATTACAATAACGTGCTCGCCCTCTATGGATTCATCAAGTTCTTTCTTGATAACTATATTTCCACTTGACTTTGTTCCACTTCCATAGCTTGAAGTCTGCATAAAATCTATCTTTACAGGAACCGTAATCCTTTTTGCAAGCTCACAGCAAAAGAATACACTTCCCTTAAGTATACATATGAGCTTTATTTCCTTTCCCTCATAGTCCCTGCTGATTCTTTCACCAAGCTCAGCAATCTTTGCCTGAAGCTCATCCTCTGATATCATTACACTTATCTTATGCATATCTGCCATATTTAATTCCTCTCTTTCATATTAATCAATATCTTAAGCACACGGCTTGTTTGAGAATCTACTAAAAAGCTCTCACATCTTCTTACACCGCACGCCCATAACACATGATTCTTATCACATACTAGAAGCACTTTTTCTCTGTATGCTGATGGCACTTTCTGGTCTACTAATTCTTTTTTTAATTTCTTTGTATTCCCTTCTTTAGATACCACTATATCATCCTGCGATTTTCTGAATCTTATATCCAGCAATTTATTAATTTTATCATAATCATAATATTTAGCATAGTCATTATTCGATTTGTTTACGCAAATTTTACCATTATCCAATGGATTTTTGCCAGCTTCTAACGCTGTATTTTTATCAATAAGTGAAAATGTTATGCTTTTTGCATATTTAATTCCCTCACCAGCTATATAAATATCTCTGTCGATGCTTATAGTCAGAGAAGCTGCGTCTTTGTCTTCACATCCTTCTATGCTGTTACTGCTTAAAGCTTTTTGTGTCTTATCAAGTTCAGGCATATCTGACAGCCTGTCCAGCCCCTTAATATCAACGTGAATTTCGTATTCATCGTCCTTATCCTCACAGGAATAAGCCTTTGTAAGTATTATATAATCATACTCCCTTTTAGCACGAATCCCATATACAGAATGTATTTCCTTTCCTGTCTGCATATCCATAAGCGCAGCAATATCAGAAACATTTACTGAATATATATCCTTTGCCTTTCCGGCAAGCTTCACCAGACTCTTATAGACGACTCTTCTTGCAAGAAGCCCCTCCTCCTGCTTTAGTCTTTTAGCATTTATTCTTATAACGGCTTCATTTATCATATTCCCGGCTTCTGAATTATTCTGCACCTTCTCTATTACACATTCTTTATATATTCTATCCGCCTGCCTGTCCATATATTCCTCTGCCTCGCGGATATCACATGCCATAGCTGATATATTTTCAACAGCTCTTTTATTAATATGCTCACACATATATGGAAGTATTATATTTCTTATGGCATTTCTCGTATAATCATTATCAAAGTTTGTCATATCCGTAACATACTTCTGCTGCCTTACCTTAAGAAACTCCTCTATCTGCTTCCTTGTTATGCATAACAAGGGCCTGCATATATTATCGCGTACCGGAACTATCCCACGCACACCCTTAAGAGAGGTTCCACGCGCCATATTCATAATCACCGTTTCAGCCTGGTCATTCATATGATGGGCAACTGCTATCATAGTCCTGCCAGTTTCTTCATACCTTAAAGCTATTTCCTCAAATATTCTGTAACGTTCCGCTCTTCCAGCCTCCTCTACCGTAAGACCGTTCCTCTTAGCAATTCCCTCACAATCTATATGTTCAACATAGCAGCTAACGCCTAATTCTTCGCACAGGTTTCTTGTGAAATTCTCATCATCAACCGCCTCCTGCCTTATCATATGATTGACATGTACTGCATGTATACATACCTCTGGACAATATTTTTTTACATAATCATACAGCATTAACAAAAGGCAGACTGAGTCGGCCCCTCCCGAAACCCCTGCAACTATATGCTTACAGCCATCAAGCATATGATTATTTTTAATATAGCTATGTACCTTTTTCTCTGTTTTTGTTACCTGTTTATTCATCTTTTCCTCATTCTGACAGGCCAGCCTTTACTTTATTCTGATGCAAATGTATCAAAAAGTGCAAACACAAGCACTGTACAATCGTCAAATACTTCCTCATGGTTATATCCAATAGACTTTTTTAATATTTCCTCTGCTATTGCCTTAGGCTTCTTAAGCCTTACTCCATTAATAATCTCCACAAGCCTTTCCTCTTTATTCACTCCTGGCAGATTATCAAGCACTCCATCGCTGACCATTATAACATAATCGCCATCATATAACTTCTTATCAGTACAATCATAATCAACCTGTTCTAATACACCCATAGGCAGCGTTGATGACTTTATTATCTCAACCCAGCCCTCTCTTTTTATAAATGTAGACACCGCCCCAAGCTTAATACAATGCATTATACCTGACTGGCAGTCTATCACACTCATATCCATAGTGACAGGATTTCCCTTTCCCCCACCATTAATATACGCTGAATTAATGAAATCAATAGCTGTTTTTTCCTCAAATCCGGCATCTATACAGTTTTCCATAAGCTCAATGACCATTCTGCTTTCTATGAATGCCCTCTTGCCGCTTCCACAGCCATCCGCTATTGCTGCAACAGCTTTTCCACAGGCGAGATTGGAAATCAGGAAATTATCCCCATTAAATCCACTCTTATCCTTACATTCCCTTGCTACACCATACAGAAACCGGAATCTGTTTTCCTGATGAAACACATACTGCTGGAGCTCATCATTAACAACCAGTCTGTTGTTGTGATCAGAATAATAGCCACTCCCTAGCACCTCCGTTACTATTTTTCTTATCTTTCTTTCAGCAACACAGCCCTTCCCCAGCGTTCTGGCAGCAACCACCACTTCATTCCTTCCGTTTCTGCTCTTTAAAACGTTAACGTCTTTAATTACTATTCCAAGCAGCAGTCCTCTTGAGGAGAATTCCCTGTATACACTCTTTACCAGCTTTTCTGACTCTGTCTGCATAAGTGTACAATCATCAAGAATATCTGCCACCAGAAATAACTGTCTTTTAAAGCTTGGACTCTGTGCATTATCTCCTGAGGCACATTCATAGGTTTCCCCAAGCCTCCTAAAGGTCTTTGCTGTTTCTAAAAGTCTGTTAACGGTATATGTCATACACAACTCATCACTTCTGCTCATAACTATCTCCCCCCGATACCCAGAATTATTTAATAGCACTGCAGACCGTCCTGTATAATGGCTTTTACGGCTCTGCCAGCACAGCATTTAGTCTGACAGCTATGATTATATACGTTGATGTATGCAAAAAATGTCATTTTACTACTTCTTTCCTCTAAATATTATCTCATCCGGATATACAAGCCCGAACTTATCCTTTGCGACCTCCTCCACGAATTTCTTTGTCTGGATATATTTCTTATACTCGTTAAGCTCATTAGTTCTCTTCTGTTCTTCATCCACCTGTGCCTGAAGCTCTGCTATTTCTTTCTCGTATTCCACATTCTTAGCCTCTATACTTCTCTTTCCATTCCATAACAGCACACCAAGTCCTATAACAACCAGCAGGGCAAACACCATGCCAAGTATAGCTGAACGCTTCTGTCTTTTTCTTCGAAGCTCCCTTTCTCTTCTGGTTTCGAATCTCATATATACCGCTCCATTTCTATATACACCTATCGTTATTTATTCTTACACTTTAGTTTTATAGCACTCTTCATCATTCTAAACACAGATAACAGTAATTTCAATGGTTTTATTATAATTATGCCTGCAAGCTTTAATATCAGTTGTATAAGCCTGACACCATATTTTATATAATACCTGCTTAGTGTCCTGATATATATTACAGCTCCTATGGCAAAGCCGGCAATAATAAACGCTCTCATAACGCCGTCATTGACATAGAAGCATATTGAAAAAACCTTTACTGATATATAAAGCCAGTATATTATATCCTCGACCGCCGGAATAATGAGCGTCTTATGCCTTACTATTCTTCTTAATATTCTTATGGTGTCATATTCTGCCGCAAATACCATTCCCCACCAGAGAGTTCTGCAAAGCGTACTACCCTCCCATACAATATCAGTTGTCATAGGCAGGTTACCTGAACAGTCTGTCAACCAATGATTCGCCCTTTTTCCCCGACGGACTATTCTGTGAATATACAAGTGAGTCTATTCTTCCGTCAACATCAAGCTCTCCCTTTTCAACAGAAAGCTTATTCACATGAAGCGCATCTCCTTTTATAACAATAACTCCATAGTCCGACTCAAGCATTACCTTCGCAGGTTCAAAGGATATAACATCCGTAATCCCGGTGAATTCAACCTTTTTCCTGTCTTCCATTCTTACAGTATGCGGATGTCTTACACGCCTTACTTCCTCCATAAACCGCTGCTCCTTTCAAACCGACACATATAATATCCTAACAGTTACTTGTCTAGTATATTAAAGAGCGGAGGAAAATATGACACTCTAAATGTATTCAAACATTTCCTTTGCTTCTTCTTTCTTTACTGTATCCTTAACGTCAGTAACTCTGACCTTAACATTCTTGTTGCCAAAAGATATCTCTATAACATCTCCTGCCTTTACCTCAGCCGATGCCTTTGCCACCTTATCATTAATCATTACTCTTCCTGCATCACATGCATCATTGGCTACTGTACGTCTCTTTATCAGTCTTGATACCTTTAAATACTTATCTAATCTCATATTCTTTATTCTCCATTATCCTATTATTAACTGCCAGCATAACAAAAGAAGTGCCACACCTTCCGCCAGCACTTCTTTATATATAATCCGATATACATATCCTGTCTGTGGCTTATGCACAGTATAGCCTATATTCTGCTTTTCTTGCAAGTATAACTCTTTACAGCAGCAGGCATTTAGCTATCCATATGTTTTCCAAGAAAATCTGCTGCCACCCTGACCAGGCATTTTTCATTCTCACCAAACTCATATCCCTTCTGTGTTGTAAACATAGCCACTACTCCAAGCACATCTCCTGCGCATATTATAGGGCTTACCGCCTCATACCAGCACTCATAATCTGGCACAAGCGTTATATATGCCTTATCTCCTGCCTTAGCAACGATACTTTTTCTTTCATCCATAATATCATTGAGCTCTTTGGATATCTGCTTACCCTGTACATACTTCTTCTCATTTCCTGCTGCTGCAATAACTCTGTCCCTGTCCGTTATTGCAACTGACATTCCTGTATTGCCTGCCATAGCCTGTACATATTTCTCTGCAAAAGCGGTTATGTCTCCCATAGGTGAATACTTTTTTAATACAATCTGACCATCCATATCTGTATATATTTCCATAGGATCAGTTTCTCTTATTCTTAAGGTTCTTCTTATCTCTTTAGGTATGACAATTCTTCCCAGATCATCAATTCTTCTTACAATACCAGTTGCTTTCATATTAATCTCCATTTCTGCACGCATTTTGCTATAAATCGGTTTTGGAGTTAGTATATGGCAAATATACAAAAATATTCTATTATTACATTTTTGACGTTGATTTATAACGTGTGGTAATATAACGTTATCGGTATCGAATTTCTAAGGTTTAAAACTATTATATGCTGGTAATGATTATTACAGGAGGTTACAATTATATGATTATAGATTTTCACACCCACAGCTTTCCGGATGAGCTTGCAGACCGCGCTGTCGGACGTCTTGCGCAAAGCGGTGGTATACCTAACTATCTGGACGGACGTGTCTCATCTATCAGACAGTCCATGAAAAAGGCTGGCATAGACTATTCTATCCTGCTGCCGGTTGCAACCAGACCGTCTCAGCACCAGACTATTAACGAAATCGCCATTAATACCAATGAAACCTATATGGAATCCGGAATTATATCCTTTGGTGCTATACATCCTGATAATGATAATTATTCTGATATTCTAAAGGAGCTTGCTAAAAGAAACGTACCGGGAATAAAGCTGCACCCGGTATTTCAAAGAACTAACATAGATGACACACGCTATCTTAACATAATAAGCTGTGCCTTCGATAATGATCTTATCGTATCCATACATTGCGGTATGGATATAAGCTTTCCTAACTGTGACGAGGCAGGTGTTGAACGTATTGCCAATATGATTCATCAGGTTGAACCTAGAAAGCTTGTCCTTGCCCATATGGGCGGATGGGGTATGTATAATGAAGTGTGTGAAAAGCTCATCGGTACACCCGGTGTCTGGCTTGATACAGCATTTGTCCTAAAGAATTCTCCGGACTTCTACTTTCTTAAGAAACAGAAATTTGTAGAAATGGTACGTGCACACGGCTCTGACCATATATTATTTGGAACTGACAGCCCCTGGTCTGACCAGTCAGAAGCGCTCAGGCTTATACGCGAAAGCGGACTTAATAATGAAGAGCTTGATATGATACTTGGAGAAAATGCAAGACAGCTTCTTGACACATTTTTTAAAAACAATTAAGCATATGACGTTATATAAAAACCGCTGCAGCTAAAAGCCGCCCGATATGGCAGCTCTTATTTGCAGCGGTTTTATAATTACATATTAAGCCTGTTTAACTAGGCAATTATTTCCTTCGCATGTGCAAGTGCAGCATCTATATTAGCACAGAAATGTTCTTCTCCTACTTCTTTGACAAAGCCAGCCTTTTCCATCATATTTCTTGGCTGCTCCTGAACGTGGGATAATACAAGGGTAACTCCTCTTTTCTTACACATATCCTGTATATTCTTAAGTGAACGTAATGCTGATATATCCATAGCAGGTACACCTCTCATTCTGATAATAACAACCTTAACATCAGAATCCAGGCTTATTTCCATGAACTTATCTGCAGCCGCAAAAAACATAGGTCCGATTATTTCATATACAAGTGTTTTGTCTGGTACCTCTTTAAGGTGAATACTATCCGGATCATTATCCTCATCTATATTATCACCTATATACTTCCAGCCTCTTACCTCTGTTACATCTGACATTCTCTTAAGGAAGAGAAGTGCCGCCATAACTATGCCTACCTCTATGGCAACAACAAGATCGAATACAACAGTAAGTATCATAGTTGTAAGAAGTACAAGTGAATCAGATTTAGGTGAATGCTTTACAAGCTTAACCATTTCTCTCCAGCCGCTCATATTATATGCAACTATAAAAAGGATTGCAGCAATAGCTGGCATTGGTATCCACGCCGCATATGGCATAAGAACTACAAGTACGATAAGAAGTGTGACTGCATGTACCATACCCGCTATTGGTGTACGTCCGCCATTCTTTACATTCGCTGCTGTTCTTGCAATAGCACCTGTCGCTGGGATGCCTCCAAAAAGTGCAGATACTATATTACCTGCGCCCTGTGCAACAAGCTCCATATTAGGCTTATGTCTTGAACCTATCATACCATCAGATACTACACATGAAAGAAGACTCTCAATACCTGCAAGCACCGCAATAGTAAGTGCATCTGGAAGAAGTGTCATAATCATATCTGCATTAACAACTGGCAGACCTGCTGATGGAAGCCCCTTCTTTATTGTATACAGACTTCCTATTGTATTCACATCTGAAAAAGCTGGTATAAGCTTTACCATAAGTACAGAAACAATAACCGCTATAAGTGATGGTGGTATCTTGTCAAGAGCCTTAAACTTAGGCCATATGATAAGTATTGCAAGTGCTGCTGCTCCAACAATAAAAGCCTTTATGTTAAAGGTTCCTATATTAAGAACAACCGCCTTAAGCTTATCCATAGTTTCTACTGTCGCTGTGCCTGCCGGATAAGTAAGTCCGAAAAAATCCTTTATCTGTCCAATAACAATTGTTACTGCTATACCAAATGTAAATCCGGTTGTTATTGTATATGGTATAAAACGTATAAGATTGCCAAACTTAAGAAACCCCATAACCACAAGTATTATACCTGCCATAATAGTTGCCACTATAAGTCCATCCATGCCATTCTTAGCAACAATACCTGCAACTATCGTTGCAAATGCTGCGGTAGGTCCTGCTATCTGAACTCTGCTGCCACCTAAGAAGGATATTACAAAGCCTGCAAATATTGCAGTATATATACCCTGCTCCGGACTAACCCCTGATGCAAGGGCAAGCGCAATTGACAAAGGAAGTGCAATAATAGCAACTATTATTCCAGCTATAATATCCTTTACAAGCTGTTCCTTAGAATATGTTTTCATCACATCAAATATCTTTGGTACGAATTCTTTCATTATAACCTCCATTTTGGAATAGTACACTTTAACATTAATATTGGGACAATGTCTTCTACACTGTCCCAATACATTTAATGTATGCTCAATATTTTATTACTTATAGGTTTCGTGCTTATTACTGCTCAATCTCTGATATCTGGCTGCACACGAATTCCATTACCTTCTGTGAAAGAAGCTGGTAACCTATCTCTGCAACAACCTCGTTGCCTACTGCATCTGTGATAGCAGCAAAGTCATCATATCCATAATATGTAGCAAGATCATTTCCATAAGATACGATTTCATCCTCTGATACGTGGATATCATTAGCAGAAGCTATTACTACTGCTATCATTTTCTCAAGAAGATAATCCTTAGCCTGTTTATCTACATATGAATTGAATTCATCGATTGACTCAAAGCCGTACACCTTTGTCTTGTATGTATCAAGATCTGATACTCCATAATAAGAACCATAGTTATTGAATTCAGTTTCTATATTATTGTTGTATATTTCAATAAGTGACTGTAATTCATCGTCTGGATATGTAACGTTATCACCAATACTTTCCTTCAGCTTGGCTACTGCACTGGCATATGTTGTCTGAACATATTTATCATTAGCATTTGCCTCAACTACCTTTCTTACCTCATCCTTGAATTCAGGAACAGTATTGCTTGAAAGACTGAGTGTTTCCTTATTCTCTGCTACCCATTCATCTGTTATCTCTGGATATGTTGTCTTGACAATGGCTGTTACCTTTACAGTAAACACTGCCTTCTTGCCTGCAAGGTCTGATGTATAATTATCTGGAAATGTACATGGTATGTCATACTCCTGTCCTACGGTAAGTCCTGCAAGTCCCTTATCAAGATCGCTTATGAAATTACCAGAACCGATAGTGTATGAAGCATCTGTTGCTGTACCACCCTGGAAGGCTTCTCCATCAATCTTGCCTGAATAATCAAGTATAATCTTATCTCCATCAGCAGTAACACCACTTGTTACATTCTCTGTGGAAGCCTGTGCAGCAACGATATTCTGATTAATATAATCTTCTACATCTGAATCTGACACATTAAGCACAGACTTATCAACTGTTACCTCCATGCCCTTAAACTCTGGCAATGTGAAGTTCTTTTTATATATTGCTGCATCTGCTGATACTGTTGCATCATATTGTGAAGCAGTTACATCCTTATGTACTGTCGAAGTAGCTTCTTCTGTCTTTTTAGAGCCACATGCCGCAAGCGATGCTGCCATTGTAGCAGCTAGCATAAGGCTTACTAATTTCTTTCTCATAAATAATCCTCATTTCCTTATTCTTGACATATTATTCGTATTATAATATATCAGCTTGTTTTACAACATTATTTGTTATAACATAATCTAATACAAATTAAAAGTGAATTCACATTTTTTTCAATATTTGATATACTTAATTGTATATAAACGGAGTAATCCAGCAGCGCCTGTCAGCTACAGCAAAACTTTTAGCTTAGACATCGCAGCCTATAACTATAATATATGAAAAACAGGATTTAATTTATGAAGTACAAAACACATTTTCTTGCCCTTCTGGCTATACTTTCAAGCCTGCTGTCACTTACAGGCTGTGGTACAACGCTTACGCTCTCTACACCTGTCAGCGTTACAGATTACAAGCTGAATACCTATATTCAGATAGACTCTTATACGAATGTTAATAAAAGTGTCCTTACAGATGCTGTTGCATTATGCGATTACTATGAGCACATTTTTTCAAGAACACTTTCAACGAGTGAATTGTATAAGGTTAACAACAAAGAGCTTACCGTTATAAGTGATGAATTATACGAGCTTATCAATATTGGTCTTGATTACAGCCGTATGTCTGATGGTGCCTTTGACATAACTATTGGAAAAGTATCAGCTCTGTGGGATTTCACCTCTGATGCGCCACAGGTTCCGGCTGCCTCTGATATACAGGAAGCACTCTCTTACGTTGATTATACAAAGGTCGCGCTTTCAACAGATAATAACGGACAGCATCATATAGATATGCCAGATGGCTTCTGCATTGATCTGGGTGCTGTTGCCAAGGGCTATATTGCTGATAAGCTTAAGAGCTTTCTGGTTGATAAGGGTGTTAAAAGCGCTATAATTAACCTTGGCGGGAATGTCTTATGTATTGGCAGCAAGCGAAAGGGCACTGACTTTACTATTGCAGTAAAGAAGCCTTTTTCTGAAACTGGTGAATATATGGAGCGGCTTAATATCAATGATTCCTCCGTAGTATCATCAGGCACCTATGAACGCTATTTTTATTCAGATGATGGAACCTTTTACCACCACATACTTAATCCTTCCACAGGATGCCCCTATGAAACTGATTTATGTGATGTGACTATTCTTTCACCTGAATCAACCATAGGCGACTGTCTTAGCACAACCTGCTTTGTTCTTGGTGCAAAGGCAGGTATGCAGCTTATAGAAACACTTGATGGAGTTGAGGCTATATTTATGAAAAATGATGGCAGCAAGCTCTACTCATCAGGTGCAGCCCAGTATATACAGACTAAATATAATTAATTATGATTGGAGTTACTTATGATTCGACTTATTATTCTAATAATTGCTTTATTAATATTTGCCGTTTTCAGTCTTGTGGCACTTCCTATATTATGGCTTATCGGCAGAAAAAAGCCCGTTGTTTGTGAGAGGGCATCTGATGCCATAGCAAGATTTATGTTCCACCTTATTCTTTTCATATGTGGAACCTCTACAACTGCCATAGGTCTTGAACATATTCCATCAGACAGACCTGTACTTTATGTCGGCAACCACAGAGGCTTCTTTGATGTAATCATTTCCTACACCTATATAAAAGGCCGTGCTGCTTATGTAGCTAAAAAGGAAATGTTAAAGGTTCCTATTCTTCGCAGATGGATGACTAATATAAGATGTATTTTGCTTGACCGTGGCAACACAAGGTCTGCTCTTAAGTCTATACTTACAGGAATTGAATATATAAAGGACGGCACATCACTTGTCATATTCCCTGAGGGAACCCGTAACAAGGGTGAGGGCGTACTTGAATTCCACGCCGGAAGCTTTAAGCTTGCAGAGAAATCCGGCTGCCTTATCGTGCCGGTTATACAGAATAACACCCAGGCCATATTTGAAGACCATATACCATTTCTTAAAAAAGCTCATACTGTTATTGAATTCTGTGAGCCTATTGATATGTCAGCCATGACACCGGCTGAAAAAAAGGATATAGCCTCAAGGGTGCATGATATCGTACTAACAAAGTACAATAAAAATCAGGAGCTTGTGTAAATATATTTACTGTATAAATATATTTTCGTAAGTATATTTTATTTTAACACCTTTTCATCACATATTTTACGTGATATAATATTGAAGTTATTAATATGATATGCTGCTTTGTTTGTCTGTATATCATATTTATTATGAACGATTGAATATATATTTCAGGAGGAAAACCATTATGCCAGTATGGTCGATAGTTTTATTAGTTATTATCGCAATCCTTGTTGTTGCTTTAGTAGCCCTTATTATTGTAGGTAACAGACTTCGTAAGAAGCAGGATGCTAATCAGGCGCAGATAGATGCTGCCAAGCAGATTATGTCGATGCTTATCATCGATAAGAAAAAAATGAAATTAAAAGAAGCTGGTCTTCCTAAGATTGTTCTTGACCAGACACCTAAGTATCTTCAAAGAAGCAAGGTTCCAGTTGTCAAGGCTAAGATTGGTCCTAAGGTTATGACTCTTATGGCTGATCCTAAGGTATACGAACAGATTCCTGTTAAAGCCGAGGTTAAGGCTGAGGTAAGTGGTATATATATCACAGGTATCAAGTCAGTTCGTGGTGGAAAGATTGTTGTTGAAGAAAAAAAGAAGAAAAAAGGATTCTTTAGAAAGAATAAGTAATAAATATTCTTACAGCTAATCAGTACGAATTAAACATTTACAAAAAAGCAGCCCGCTTAACTAGCAGGCTGCTTTTTCTTTTTGAATAATACTGTTATTAATTATTGCACTATCCTGTCACCCTGGGTAGGCACATTCCATTCTCCTGTGTACTTAGTCTTAGCTTCCTCTGTCTGCTGCTGTGTTGCTTTAGCTGCTGTCGAAGCATTGTTGTTACTATTATTGCCATTATTATTGCCACTAACAGTTGTTGGCTGTGTTGTATTCTTAGTTGCCGCCTGTGCTGTTGTTGAGGTTTCCTGCTGAGTTGTTGTTTCAGCCTCAGTCTGGCTCTGTGTCTCCGTCTGGGTTTCCGTCTGCTTTTTTATGACTCCGGAGGCTGACTTAAACTCAACCTTTTCCTTTCCCTTGTGTACGGCCTCCATAAAGTCCCTGAATATACTTAAGGTCTTTACTGAGCTCTGTGTCTTTGGATAATCATAGCCTGTCCACACTGCCATCGTATAATATTGGCTGTATCCACAAAAATAAGCATCCTTATTACTGTTAGTTGTACCTGTTTTACCTGCAACAATAGCATCTGAAGGTTCAGCACCTACACCGGTACCTCCGGTAACTACTGACCTTAACATATCTGTCATCAGCCTGCAGGAATTAGTATCATATACCCTGACCTCTCTGCCTGAGGTATCTACTATAGCTCTTCCTGTTGTATTAGTTATTTTGGTAACACAGGTTGGCTGTCTGTACATTCCATCATTTATTATGGTTGCATATGCACCAGCCATTTCCTCGGTTGATACGCCATATGTAAAGCCACCGAGTGCAACTGCATTAGTACTCTTATCCATCCACACCTTATGGAAGCCCATATTAAGGAGAAAGCCTATTCCCATCTTAGGTGTTATATCATCTCTGTATATCTTCCAAGCTACTGTATTCTTGGACTTCATAACGGCTGTCCTCAATGTCATCTGGCCTGCATAAGAGCCATCCGCATTATTAGGTCCTCCGTCTATCCTTTCATCAGTAACTATTGTATCCGGGGTATTTCCCTGCTGAAGATAAGGAGTATACACAACTATAGGCTTTATTGAGCTTCCCGGCTGTCTGTAACTCTGATATGCCCTGTTAAGCGTGTAGCCATCCAGCTCCTGGCTTCTAGAGCCCACTATTGCAACTACATTACCCGTACTATTATCAATACACGTTGCAGCTCCCTGAAATTCATATACTCCTGAATCTGACACCGTGGTATATGAAGCAAGATTCTTATCTATTGCATTCTGAAGGGCATCCTGTGCATCTGGATCAATACTTGTATAAACTGTATAGCCACCATTAATAAGCATCTGCTGGCAGGTTGAATAATACTGCTGGTAAAGCTCCTCGTAAGAGTTGTATTCATCCTCTGACTCAAAGTTGTTTCTCATAACAAAGCCGCAATACTTCATAAGCTCCTCAGTAGCACAATGTCTTGCATAGGTTTCTACCGAATTATTCTTTGTAGAAACCTTTTCTCCCGAACCTGATACTGTTATTTCCTCTGCAAGAGCGGTATTATACGTCATAGAATCTATATAATCAGCAGCATTGAGCTCTTTAAGTATAAGATTTCTTCTTGCAAGCGTTGCATCATAATTCGTTAATGGATTGTACTTGGTCGGATTGTTAGGAATCGCTGCTATAAAAGCCTGTTCTGATACAGACAGTTCATTGGCGGATTTACCAAAATATCCTTTTGCAGCGGCCTCAACACCATAATATCCATTACTGAAATATATATTATTCAGATAAAACTCCAGAATCTGTTCCTTTGAATACTTTTTTTCAAGCTCCCAGGAAAGAAATATTTCTTTTATTTTTCTTTCCCAGGTTACCTCCTGCGTAAGAAATACATTCTTTGCAACCTGCTGTGTTATTGTGCTTGCTCCCTGAACTATTGTATCATTCCTTTTATTAGCAATCATAGCTCTTACAATAGCTTTTATATCTATACCGGAATGATTGTAAAAGTCCCTGTCCTCCATAACAACAAAGGAATCTGCAAGTACAGATGGTATGCTGTCAAAATCTATGTAATACATATCCTTTGAAGCCTTCATCGTACATAACTGGTCGCCATTCTTATCATATATTACTGTTGTTTTTCCATCTTTAAATGTATCAACTGTGCTTTCATCTGCCAGCTTTTTTGCTTCTGCTGCAAGGCTCGCTGCCTGTGCAATCTTTGGTCCTGCATATATTCCAGCTCCAACAAGCAATACTAGTAGTATTACGATTATTATTCTTTTTATTTTCCTGCGTTTTCTTACTTTTTTTGAATTTCTGCGTCCTGATGAATTAGCCATTACACATCCTCTTTAATTCTTGTAATATGTTACAAATACATTTTCCCACTGTGTAAACAGTTTATTAGCCTCTGATAATGATACTGTCTGGGTATTACCTGCTGCCATATCTATATATGTTACATTCTTGGCATCATATGCTGTTATTATTACATAAGAATCGCTGCCTGTCTTTCCTATGACAGGGCAGCCATTATCAATATAATTAAGCAGCTTATCAACCGCTACACCCTTTATACTAAGTCCACATACTCCCTGTATGCGGCTGAGTACTTCATCTGCTGTCATCGTATCCAGGTAACCTGCTGCATCAAACTGTGCACCAGCATAAGCCGCTGTTATCTGCAAAGCCCTTGCTAGCTGGCTGCCTGCATTTCCTATAGCTGGCAGGCCCTTGATTTCTCCTGTTGTATTTCTATATCTTTTCCATATTGTATTAGCGTTATAATCTGCAACTGAGCCATAAGTATCATAAGCCAGCATAAGAGCTCTCGATATGTCCGTTGTACTGCTCTGGAAGCTTCCATAGCCATACACATAATACCTGCCATCACCCTTAAACTCCTTTGCAAGCTCAAGTACAGCATCATTCCTGTATTCAACCTCTGATGACGCTCTTAGCTGTACCGCTGTTGTACCCGGTGCCTTTGTAAGCTTTAACGCAAGCTCCTGTTTTCTGTTATCACTAGTTATCGAATCAAGCACTATACCCTCTGTCTTAACATTCTCATCCTTGTTAATAAGCTGGTCTATGCTTGTTCCCTCATAACCATCTCCGGATTTAACTATTCTTGTAAGATTAATACGCATATCCGAAACACTTGCATCACTCACATATATGCCAGGTTCCTCGTATTCCTTTATCTCTTCGTAGGAAGAATTCAATATGCATATCTTATACATAGCAAATGTCCTGTTTCCATCTGCATTAACAACTATATCTTTCTTATCCGCTATTCCATATATGAAATCATTGTTAATATAACCAAGACACTTTATATAATCGCCCTCGTCTGCCCTGATAATATATTCACTATCCTCTGCCATATTAAATAATCTGATACTATCTGTTTCATATGGTCTGCCATTAAGACTATAGGCGATAGCACTTCCATCCTCAGATACTGAGTAAGCACCATCAACTAGTCCTGAAACAACTGTCATGACTTCCTTACTCACAAGATCTACACAATAAAGTGTATCATCCATAAGTATATAAAATGTATTTTCATCGGCCAGATATGCTACATTTCCTATATTCTGTGACAATATATCATACGGTATATCTACTGGTATATACAGTCTTTCTTCAACCTTATTATCCGTATATGAATATCTGCACAATGAAACTCCTACTTCTCCCTCGTGCTCACCGCGGTTCATATAACCATATATAAGAAAGCTGCTATCTCCATTTTCCTGCACATTAAGTATTTTGACACCGTGCTCGTTGTAGTTTTCCCTTATGCCATCCGTTTCATCCGAATTAAATGAAAATACCCTTGTGTATATATTATCCTCTGTATTAAAGCACCACAAGGAACCCTCATTTACATAATAAGCATACTTCGACTTTGAATCCTGTCCGGTCTCTGTAGTTTTATAGGACTGTATTCCAAGATTAATCTTTCCTGATGCAGTAAGATCATTCTTACCATCAAATATCTGATTGGCTTCTCTTTCATAATTAAGCAGATAGAAGCCTGTATTAGTCTGTCTTATTCTATAATATTCGTACACATTATATGAATCATAGGAATCATATTCATTTATAGCTCCAACCCTGTAATTAAGTGTAATAATTGCAACATCCCTGCTTATTTCTTTTATCTTAGGTATAAGCTGGCTTTCTATATAAGGTGAAAGCTCACCCCAGCCTATCTGCGAAAGAGAGCTGTTAATATTAACCCTGCCATAATTGCTGTTGCTTCCACTTGTAGATGGCTCTATATACTTCTGGATTTCGCTAAGGCGGCTCTGATTCATGGTACAGGTATTAAAATATTTCACAAAGTCAAACTTCTTATCCAGCGTATAATCATCACCTGTTATAATTCTTGTATAATAGTGTATCTGCTCATGCGCTGCCGTTTTAACTATTATCTCTAATGCATACTGTACATTATCATCTATAAGATTCTTTATGGCAAGTGTTGCCTTTATCTTATCTGTATCCCTGTCAAGCCCGCTTACTCTTGTATTCTCTATAAGCGAATTATCAGAAAGGCTTCTGACCTTATAGGATACCTCCTGAACATCTGCACCATAAGTATGAATAACTATATCCTGCTTTCTGTTCTGTGCCACAGGTGTAAGTGTATCATTCATAAGTGACTGGTTAACCTCTGTTGTATATCCATGAAGGGGATTAAACTCTGCCCCTTCACCTGTCAGCATCGTAACAACCGGCAGTGTTGCTTCTGTCATTGTAGTCGCTGATGGTGTAGCTGCTTCCAGTCCCATTGATAAAAATGTAACGACCATAGTTGTTATAAATAATACCCCCAGTAAAAAATACTTGGAGCCAAACTTTTTTCCAGTTTTTCTCATACTAATCCTCATTTCCACGCACGTTTTATGCACATATCTGTCTCTTGTCAGGCGTGCGCATAATTACAATAATTTCGAAATAGTAAGCTCTAAGCCTAATGCCTTCTGCATATCCACAACAGCATTGTAAGCCTTCTTATCTACATTTCCTGTTTTTACAGCTCTTATCAGCAGATTCTTAGGTGTATGCTCCATATCTATAAACTCTAATATCTGTGTATCATAGCCATTCGCCTTAAGCATATTGGCACGTATTGCATCTGTAGCTATTGCAGCCATTCTTTCTTTGAGAATTCCATAATCCATAACTGGTGATAACATATCATTGGCAATAGTTTTGTTAGCCTCATGCTGACAGCAGGGTACTGAAAGTATAACACCTGCACCCCATTTTACCGCCTTGGCAAGTGCATAATCGGTTGCCGTATCACATGCGTGCAAGGTTACCACCATATCTACACTCTCAACATCCTTATAGGTTGCTATATCTCCCACATAAAAGTCGAGCCTGTCATAACCATACTTTGTTCTTAATTCGTTACAATGTTCAATAACATCTTCTTTTAAATCAAGACCTATTATCCTTATATTATAGCCCTTAAGCTCCTTAAGATAATAATACATTGCAAATGTAAGATAAGACTTTCCACATCCAAAGTCTATAATAGTCTGCTCCTTAGTCTTATCCAGCCGTGGTAATATATCTTCTATAAATTCAAGAAAACGGTTAATCTGTCTGAACTTATCATACCTTGTTCTTACTATCTTTCCTTCCTTAGTCATAACCCCCAGGTCAATCATAAAACCAACTGGCTTTCCTTCCTGGATTATATACCTCTTAGTCCTGTTATGGCTTAATTCCCTCTGCACTTTAACTTCCTTTGCTCTCTTGTATTTACAGGTGCATGTTCCACTTTTACTTGAAAGTATAGTAGCTGCTGCATCTGTTTTTGTTATCTGTGCCTGTTTGAATTCTTCTGACATATACTTTTCTATGCGTTTCTTCACTTCTGTACTGTTATAATTCGTGTGAAGTACTTTTTTCCCTACAAACTCTGATACCTGAAACTCTACCTTATCCCTGATTATAACAGGTCTAATCTTAACCCTCTGTGCTTTCTCATCGTCTTTTAACCTTCTGGCACTTATAGTCATATCTATAAGCTTCTCATCTATGCATATATCTAATAATTCCTGTATATTCACAAGCTATCTTTCCTTTTTCTTTTATTTTTATATCAGCAAGAACTGACACCTTATTACTGAATGGATAATTAACTATCACAGCCCATATTATTCGGGCTTTAATCCATACATCATTTTAATCTCTTTATAATGTTTATACAAGTAATAATATAAGTTTTAATAATCTTTTCCTAATTGCTATTTTTCAATATATACTGGCGTTGCAAGATATATCCACGTTTTGTTATTATTTTCATCATACTCCATTGCTATATTTATATTTACTTTTTTCTTTCCTAAGCTTATATAATTCTTTTCACTATTATTTTTTGCATACACCACAAACATATCCATCGTTTTTTTTGACTGTATCTCCTTAGCCTTAAGCCTTCTTAATAAATTACTGCTTATTTCCTTTCTCTTTTCTATGCCTATGTCACCATCGACTGCTCCTTTAAGGCACACATTTACACTTCCGTCAATGCCATACTGTGAGCATATATTCTCTATAATTTCTCTGTACTGCAAGGTGCTTTCTATTCCCTTATCTAATCTTAAGTCTATTGAAAGATAATATTTATCCTGATTGTATATAATCCTAATTATTACATCACCATATATAGAATTCTGCACAAGCGAATACGTGTCATCATCCCCATACTGTGTTCCGTCTTCTCTACTAACACTTATATCCCCTGTGTCTTCTACACCTTCTCCTCTTGTAATACTATATGCATTAAGTCCCATAAGCTGCGCCATATCTTCTAACAGCAGCCGCTTAGCCGAAGCTGAAAGATAACTTTCTGTAAGAACTCCATAGGCTGTTATTTCAGAGCTTACATCTGTGTATACATTATCACAGAACACACTTACCATATCTTTGCCGCTGCCTGTTGCTGCTGCGGTAATATCCTTAGATACAAGCCTTATTGCCGCCACACACCATAATATAGACATCAGAATAATAAGTATTCTTTTGCTGTAACTACCCCTTAATATATTCCTATACATAAAAAACCTCCCATCGACTGATATTAATATCCTTTGATATTATTACCAGTTAATGGAAGGTATATACTTAATCTACTGCTCCAAGTCGGGCAAGTGATCTTTTAAGTGCCATCTCAGCTCTGTGAACATCAAGATTACTTTCCTTTGATGCAAGCCTTCTCTCTGCTCTTACTTTAGCTTCATTAGCACGATTGACATCGATTTCATCCGGCCATTCCGCTATCTCAGCAAGAATTGTCACGCGGTCCTTAAGTATCTCTACTATACCGCCATGTACAGCAGCCTTCTTTACATCTCCATCCTGATGAATCTTTAATACACAAGGAACAAGCACGGCTGTAAGAGGTATATGGTTAGGATATACACCTATCTCTCCTTCGCTTGTGCTAAGCTCAACAAATGTAACATCATCATGGTAAAACACCCTTTCCGGTGTATTTACTAAAAGCTTCATTGTATCTGCCATATCAATTCTCCTTATCAAGATATCTTAGTTTACATCATTATTTACTTTGATACCTTTGCAAGTACATCATCGATACTACCACAGTTAAGGAAGTAGCTTTCTGGAATGTCATCGTACTTTCCTTCGATAATTTCCTTAAATCCCTGAATAGTTTCGCTAATAGGTACATAACGTCCCTCTAAGCCTGTAAACTGTCCTGCAACGAAGAATGGCTGTGAAAGGAATCTTTGTACCTTTCTTGCTCTTGATACTACCATCTTATCTTCTTCTGAAAGCTCATCCATACCAAGAATAGCAATGATGTCCTGAAGCTCCTTATATTTCTGAAGGATTTCCTGAACATCTCTTGCCACTTTATAGTGTTCTTCACCAACGATTCTTGGATCAAGAATTCTTGATGTAGACTCAAGTGGATCTACCGCTGGATATATACCAAGCTCAACTATAGAACGTGAAAGAACTGTAGTTGCATCCAGATGTGCGAATGTTGTTGCTGGTGCTGGATCAGTAAGGTCATCCGCAGGCACATAAACAGCCTGTACTGAAGTGATAGAACCATTCTTAGTTGATGTGATACGCTCCTGAAGAGCACCCATCTCTGTCTGAAGAGTTGGCTGATAACCTACGGCTGATGGCATACGTCCAAGAAGCGCTGAAACCTCTGAACCAGCCTGAGTAAATCTGTAGATATTATCAATGAAAAGAAGTACATCCTTTCCACCCTTATCTCTGAAGTACTCAGCCATAGTAAGTCCTGTAAGACCAACTCTCATTCTTGCTCCAGGTGGCTCATTCATCTGACCGAATACCATGGTAGTCTTCTCAATAACTCCTGAATCCATCATTTCGTGATAAAGGTCATTACCCTCTCTTGTACGCTCACCAACACCTGTGAATACTGAATATCCACCATGCTCAGTAGCAATATTACGGATAAGCTCCTGAATAAGAACTGTCTTACCTACACCGGCACCTCCGAAAAGTCCGATCTTTCCACCCTTCTGATAAGGGCAGAGAAGGTCTACTACCTTGATACCTGTTTCTAACATTTCTGTATTAGTAGCCTGCTCAACAAAGGCTGGTGCCTTTCTGTGAATAGGCATATGCTCTACTTCTGGAGCTGGTTTATTATCTATAGGATCTCCTAATACATTAAACATTCTTCCGAGTGTCTGTTCGCCAACTGGTACTGAAATAGGAGCTCCGGTAGCTTCCGCTTCCATACCTCTAACAAGACCATCTGTTGGTCCAAGGGCGATACATCTTACCGTGTCGTCTCCAAGATGCTGTGCAACTTCCACAACAAGCTTGCCGCCGTCATTGGTCTTTATATTGATGGCTGAATTGATTTCTGGCAGATTACCTTCTGTGAATTTAATATCAATTACAGCACTGATAATCTGAGTAATCTTACCGATATTATTCTCTGCCATTGTTACCTCCATCTATTATTATTATTTCATCGTATTATACATCCGTACGTGACGATTAATGATATTGCAACTGGATAAATATAACTTATCCAATAGCATTCGCACCTGCGATAATCTCTGTAAGCTCCTGTGTAATAGAAGCCTGACGGGCTCTGTTATACTTAAGAGAAAGATCAGAAATCATCTCATCTGCGTTGCTTGTAGCATTATCCATAGCCTGCATACGTGCACCATTCTCACTGGCTACTGCTTCTATAAGCGCACCATATATAAGACTGCACACATACTTAGGTATGATAAGATTCAGGGCTTCATCCTCCGCTGGTTCATAATTCATTGGAGTTGTATCTTCATTCTTATCCTGTACTTCATCAATATCAACTGATACTGGAAGCAGCTTAATAAGCTTAGGTTCATGAACAACTGTATTCTTGAAGGATGTATACGCAAGATATATCTCACCTATTTCACCAGCCGCAAAGCTTTCAAGAAGCTTATCACATATTTCTCTTGCATCTGTATATAGAGGTGCATTAATAACCTCTGAAGCATCTACAGATATATTATATCCTCTTCTTGCAAGATAATCTCTTCCCTTAGTACCAATAGCAACTATGTCTATATCTTCCTTAGGAATTCCACTTTCTGTTATAAGCTTGGTTATATTGGTATTATATCCTCCGGCAAGACCACGGTTAGCTGTTATAGTTATAATAGCTTTCTTAGAGGACTCACCAGCCTGAAGATACTTATGATTAATATTACCTGACCTTGCAAGCATATTACATATCGTTTCGTACATCAGATCCGAATAAGGCTTTGTGCTCTCGGCCTTTCCCTTTGCTTTCTGAAGTTTAACAGTGGAAACAAGCTTCATAGCCTTAGTAATCTGACCAGTACTCTGAATACTGTCTCTACGCCTTTTTATATCTTTCATTGAGGCCATAGAATTTACCTCCATTCCCACATTTAGAACTTAAATGTTTTCTTAAACTCTTCAATCGCACTTACAAGCAGCTTTTCATTCTCTTCAGTAAGTTCCTTAGTTTCCTTGATTGATTCTGGAATCTGAGGATACTTTGTACTTATGAATTCAAATAAGCCCTGTTCAAAGTCAAGTATCTTATCTACAGGTACATCTATAACATACTTCTTAGTTACTGCATATATAATAATAACCTGATATTCAACAGGCATTGGCTTATACTGTGGCTGCTTTAACATTTCCATGATACGTTCGCCCTGTGCAAGCTTTTCCTTAGTATCAGCATCAAGCTCAGAACCAAACTGTGAGAAGGAAGCAAGCTCTCTGTACTGTGCAAGCTCTGTACGGATAGGTGCTGCAATCTTCTTAATAGCCTTAATCTGTGCTGAACCACCAACTCGTGATACTGAAAGACCTGCATTAATAGCTGGTCTGAAGCCTGAGTTAAACATCTCTGTTTCAAGATATATCTGACCATCTGTAATAGATATTACGTTAGTAGGAATATATGCTGAAACGTCACCTGCCTGTGTCTCGATAATAGGAAGGGCTGTAAGTGAACCTCCACCATACTCATCTGACATACGTGCTGCTCTCTCAAGAAGTCTTGAGTGCAGATAGAATACATCTCCTGGATAAGCCTCACGTCCTGGTGCTCTCTTTAACAGAAGTGAAAGAGTTCTATATGCTGCTGCATGCTTACTTAAATCATCATATACAACAAGAACATCCTCACCATTTTCCATCCACTCTTCACCGATAGCGCAGCCTGAATAAGGTGCGATATACTGGAGTGGTGCAAGCTCACTTGCTGTTGAAGCTACAACTGTTGTATAACTCATAGCACCATATTCTTCAAGTGTCTTTACGATACTTGCAACTGTTGATGCCTTCTGGCCAATAGCAACATATATACAATGTACACCCTGACCTTTCTGGTTAATAATCGTATCTATGGCAATAGCTGTCTTACCTGTCTGACGGTCACCAATGATAAGCTCTCTTTGTCCTCTTCCGATAGGCACCATGGCATCAATAGCCTTAATACCAGTCTGAAGTGGAACACTTACTGACTTTCTTGTGATAACGCCTGAGGCAACTCTTTCTATCTTTCTTGTCTTGTCTGTGTTAATAGGACCTTTGCCATCTATAGGCTGTCCAAGTGCATTAACAACTCTTCCTGTTAATGCATCACCAACTGGAACCTCAACTACTCGTCCAGTTGTTTTAACAGTATCACCTTCACTTATATTTCTTGAATCACCAAGAAGAACGGCACCTACGTTGTCCTCTTCAAGGTTAAGCACCATACCATATACTTCACCAGGGAATTCAAGAAGTTCTCCCTGCATGGCCTTTTCAAGTCCATGGATTCTAGCGATACCATCTGCTACCTGAATTACTGTACCAACTTCTGATACTTCTAGTTCGGCAGAATATCTTTTAATCTGTTCTTTAATAACTGAACTGATTTCTTCCGGTCTTAAATTCATTAGCTTTATGCACCTACTTTCTATTAGATTCAAGCTCTATGCCAACTGGATATTCTTTAAATCCCTGGCAAGCTCCTCGATTTTATGTTTTATGCTGCTGTCTATGACTCTGTCTCCGATTCTTATAACCATGCCCGCTATAAGCGATTCATCTATGGCATAATTCATCTTGAACTCCACATAATCAGTTGTTGCTTGCAGTCTGCTTACAACCGACAGCTTCTGATCATCTGTGAGAGGTCTGGCTGTGGTAACGAAAGCAACCCCTATCTTCTTGTACTCATATACTCTCTTTATAAAGTACTGGAGCGTACTTACTATCTTGTCCTGCCTGTCCTTAGACACCATAACGACCAGTAATCCTGTGATATCCTTTGATACGAACTTATCAAATACACTTTTAATAAGCTCCTCCTTATCACCTTTTTCTACCTTAGGTGATCTTAATATCTTTACAAGCTCTTCGTTATCTTTGAACACATCTATCACAACCTGTGCTTCTTCACATAGTTCGTCGATCTTAGATTCCTGGATGGCAAGCTCAAATAAAGCTTCACCGTAAGTTTTTTCTACTAATTTCGCCATGTGTTCTCACCCATTTCATTCAAAGTCTGTTCAATTATTGCATTACTTTCGCTCTCATCAATAGATTTAGAAATAAGCTTAGAAGCTATCATTGCTGATACAGTAACGATCTGCTGCTTAACTTCATCTGCCACCTTCTGCTTTTCAAGTTCTGCTTCCTTACCTGCTCTTTCAATAATTCTGGCAGCTTCCTCTTTAGCTTCATCTACGATCTTCTGCTCATTATGCATAGCTGTTTTTCTTGCATCGCTTAATATAAGCTCTGCTTCTTTATTCGCAGCCTTTAACTTTTCTTCATATTCTGCTTTCATGGCAAGTGCATCTGCCCTGTTCTTCTCGGCAGTTTCTCTGTCACTTGTTATCTTATCCTGTCTTTTCTTTAACATGTTACGAACAGGATTGAAAAGAATAACTGACAAAAGCAGGAATAATATGAATACGTTAATGGCTGTTATCGCTGCATCAAATAAGAGCTGATAATCAAGTCCAAATAATCTTCCTGATGTTTCAAGAGCCACAAATGTACTTCCGAAATTCAATTGTTGGCCTCCTTTCCATTATCTTAACGGGCTTTCACCCTTATGAATATAATATTCTGTTCTTATTAACCCTTGAATGGCTGAACAAACATTAAGATAATAGCTACGGCGAAACCATAAAGACCTGTTGTTTCAGCAACGGCCTGTCCAAGTAACATAGTTGAAGTGATATCTGACTTAGCACCTGGATTACGTCCAACTGCTGCTGCACCGTGACCTGCTGCAATACCCTGTCCAACACCAGGACCAACACCTGCGATCATCGCAATACCTGCACCAATGGCTGACATAGCCTGAATAAATTCCTGTCCACTAATATTCATCTTAAAATCCTCCGTTAATAAAAATTTAGCGCCAGCTTATAATAAGCGCCTTGTTAATGTGTAATAACACATATGCCTTTATGCACATAGCATATGGCATTTCTGGTCTGTATGGGCATTTCCTGCCTAATCTGCTATCTTATCATTAACATAAACCATAGTCAGCATACAGAATACATACGCCTGGATACATCCTGAGAATAAATCAAAGTATGCATGCAGCAATGCTGGATAAGCAACAGTAAAGGGCTTCAACAAATCATAGATAAGTCCCATAAGAACTGTTCCTGACATAACATTACCAAACAGACGCAAAGAAAGAGACAATGGAACCGCAAATTCACCTATGAGGTTAATTGGGAATAGAAACCATATTGGTTGGAATAATGCAGTAAAATGTCCCACCTTATTCTTCTTTATACCATTGAACTGAACAAGTATAAATGTAATCAGACCAAGGCATAACGTAACACCATAATCCGCTGTTGGCGGCCTGAGTCCGAAAAGACCAGATATATTAGAAATTATAATAAATAAGAATAATGTTGAAATATAGTTGACGAATCTGTTTGCATTCTTTCCCATAATACCATCAACCATAGTTCCAAGCATCTCCACAATAATCTCAACAGCATTCTGGAACATCCCCGGTGTGTCATCAGGCTTAGCCTTATTAATCTTCACTCTGGCAACAACTGCCATAATAAGTATGAAGACTGAAACCAGCAACATAGCAACGTGTGTTGTGTTAATACTGAACGTATAATCAACGCCTGGAATATGGAATTCCTTAAGGCTTTTAATCATAAAACTCGAATCACACGCCACCATTGTGTTAACATAAGAGCTTCCCACCTTCTCACCTTCCTTTTTTAGTTTTAGTTATTAATTTATCAGTGAACGGCTGCAAATACGCCGCTACCTTCATAGAAAACATTCCCAGTATTGCACATAATAAATCTCCTGTATCCAGAAAATACAATACTGCGAACAATACAAGCATTACCAGAAATCTGATAACATATCCAATAACAAATGTAGCTCTTGTATCAGCTCCACCATATACGACCTTTCTTATACGGAATCCCATATGAAACGTACTAAATACAGCATAAGCAACACCGGCTGCAAAGCCAACCGCATACTTTAATGGCGTAGCTGCTATACCTATTATCAAGCTTTCTCCCAGAATAAGATACAATAACTGTACTATAAGCATCCCTGGGATAGAAGGATTAATCTCTTTGATTCTTTCAAGCATCCGCCATACCACTCCTTTAGTCATTATCCTTATGGGTGTTATTGTACTTTTCCACCTTCTGCTTTATCTCTTTTTCCATAGTATTCTTTTTCTTAATCTCCTCCTGCTTTATGGAATTCATAGCCAGCACATACGCATTCCTGCAGCCTGCCGCTATTCCAATTATAAGCAGGGGTATTGTAAAACAGGTTCCTAACCTTTTATCCAGCCACAGTCCGAGTGCCAGACATACAAATGTCGGAACCATAACACATATACTAAGCTGGGATATCAATACTATATTCTTCAATCCGATTCCTCATTCCCATACTTTTATATAACTCACTCACATTAAAACACCATACCGATTATAACCTTTTAAACAAATGTTGTCTATATATTTTCTCTCCCAATTATTTACATAATTTATTATAATTATGTACACATTGACTAATTTTTCACAATCAGGCATGCTAATAATCTATAATCCTTTAGCATTATTTATTGAAATTTACATATATGCTTGTTATAATTTTCATAATTAAAATATGGTGTACAACTAACACTATGTACAACAACTTTACAACCAGGAGGAATGCGTATGACAACTTTATTCCGTAAACGTCTTATACCCAGCGAATGTATTAACCTTAAAGGTGATAATATTATTCATATTGACAACAGCAAAATAATAACAAGCTGGAAAACCCTCCGTCCTAAGGCTGAATTCTCACATGGTATTTCATATTATGTGCTTAATGAAGGTTTTAAGATAAGCAAGTTCTATAAAGAGGATAACTCCCTTGCCTACATTTATTGTGACATAATCGATACCTCTTATGATAAAGCAACTGATACATACGTGTTCACAGACCTTCTGGCTGATGTCATTATCGAGAATTCAGGTTTTGTACGCGTGGTTGATCTTGACGAGCTTGCTGATGCCTGCAAAACAGGACTTATATCTGACAATATGCTTGCAGAAGCACTACATAAGCTTAACAATCTGTTAAGCACCATATACAACGGAACCTTTAAGGAATATATAGAAATTCTTGAAAGCTATGAAGCTTAGATGATTAGCACAATATAATCAGTAATATATTAATACAGGCTGGAAGCCTGACGCTCACAGCCTGTATTATAATTATAATTCTATAGTAATTTCTCTTTTTGTTGTTTCATACTTATAATATCTTACGCCTGCAGCATTGAGCATTCTTTTAGAAGCAATAACTGATGCTGTGTCTGCATACTTATCACTATCATATACAATCGTTTTAATACCAGCCTGAATAATTGCCTTAGCACACTCATTGCAGGGAAACAGCGTCACATACATCTTTGCACCATCAAGTGTTCCACCACGATAATTAAGTATCGCATTAAGTTCACTATGCGTTGTATAAAAGTACTTATTATCAAGTGGATCTCCTTCGCGGCACCACGGAAATTCATCATCCGAGCAGCCTCTTGGAAGTCCATTATAACCCATTGATAATATTTTATTATCATTGCTTACAATACAGGCTCCCACCTGTGTATTAGGATCCTTTGAACGAAGCGCTGATAACTTGGCAACACCCATAAAATATTCATCCCAGGATATATAATCCTTTCTCTTATCGCTCATATTCTCTCCATTCCTGCACATTATAATATACTGTGTTTACAGTCCTTCTTATTCAAACATAGAAATTCTTCTGATATGTCTCTCATCGTTGCTGAAGCTGGCATCTAAAAATGTATCTGCGATTCTAAAAGCCAGCTCAGGTCCTATTACCCTTGCACCAAGGCAAAGTACATTAGCATTATTATGCTCTCTGGTTGCCTGGGCGCTGAAGCAGTCACCACAAAGAGCTGCCCTGATTCCCTTAACCTTATTAGCCGCCATGCTCATGCCTATTCCTGTTCCACACATAAGAATACCAAGCTCACACTCTCCGCTTGTTATAAGATCTGCTACCTTATGTGCATATACAGGGTAATCACAGGACTCACTTGTGTAAGTTCCTACATCCTTGCACTCTATTCCTCTTTTTTTCAAATGCTCTATCATCTGATTCTTAAGTTCTACTGCTCCGTGGTCACATCCTATTGCTATCATTATTTTCTCCTTTTCTTAACTCTTATTCCTGTGTACGTGGCGATGTTATTACATCTACAACCCTTGCTACAAGACTATATAACTGTTCGAAACATTTATTATACTCTTCAAGCCCTTTGCCATATGGATCAGGCACCTCCACATCACTTTCACCAGCAAGTTCTCCTAATGTAAATACATTTATTGCCCTGTCAAAGGTATCATACATCTTCTGCTTCATAGACGAATTCATAGTAAGCACAAGTGTATCTATACTAAAATCATCATTAGTTATCTGTACCGAAACATTGCTCGGCATTATCATTCCGTGCCTTGCAGCAACCGCTACTGCCTTAGGATTATATGGTTCTGGAAACAAAACCACCATTCCCCTGGACTCGCTCCTTAACTCCGGCATAAGATTCGCCATAATCGTAGCTGCCATCGGACTTCTACAAGTATTACCCATACATACATATATTACTTTATTAAATCTGTTCACAATGAATCACCATCCCGGTTTAGCGCTGCAATATTGTTATCTATACGTGTATTATAGTATGACCTGCTGCTTTAATCAATCTGTTCATAACTGCACGTCCTACATTTTCTGTTTCAAAGCTCTCTGAAAAAACATAATCAACCTGCTCATTGTCAAATTCTCTTAATATCGCATACAAATGTCTTGCAACACTAAGCTCATCGCTCTTATGTCCCATAGATATGACAATTCCATCTGTATAATAATGTCTGGTCTCATCAGTTGCCATTACCGCAACCTTATAACCCTTTGCTATAAGCCTTTTTGTATTGTCATTTATATAATCCACAACCTTATCCATATCGCCTTCGACTATCTTAAGGTCTGCATCTGGTGCATAATGCTTATACTTCATTCCGGGTGCTTTAGGAACCACTCCTGCCTTCACTCCATCAGTTATAGCCGGATCTATCATAACCCTGCCTATAACCCTCTCAAACATCTCTCTGGTTATATAACCCGGACGCAATATAGTTGGAATGTCCTCGCTCAAATCTATGATAGTAGATTCAACACCTATATCAACAGTATCATCTGCTATGATCATATCTATCTTTCCAGAAAGATCCTTTATTACGTGGCTTGCAAGTGTAGGACTTGGTTTTCCTGATGTATTAGCACTAGGTGCTGCTATATATACCCCTGACCTTTTTATAAGCTGTGCTGCCACTTTATGACTTGGCATTCTTATTGCTACCGTACCTAGTCCTCCTGTTATAGAATCCGGAACTATGTCTGATTTTTTCAATATCATAGTGAGTGGTCCCGGCCAGAACTGTTCTGCCAGCCTGACTGCTGTATCCGGCACCTCACTCGCAAGCTTATATACCGCCTCCATATCTGCTATATGAACTATAAGCGGATTATCTGATGGTCTTCCTTTAGCTGCATATATCTTGGCAGAGGCCTCCTCATCAAGTGCATCTGCTCCTAAGCCATATACTGTTTCTGTCGGAAATGCCACAAGACCACCTGCTCTTAATATTTCACCCGCCTGGTCATATATTCTGCTATCTTCCTTATCATTACCTGTTATATTTGCAACAATAGTTTCCACTGTTACTTACACCTCTTTTATCTATTTACTTCTGTTCATTATTATCTGTCAGATACTCTGTCAATCCACAATATATACCATATGCCACCTTCTGCTGGTATGCATCACTTTTCAGGCTTAATGCTTCATCCGGATTAGATAAAAAGCCACACTCGACTATTACCGTAGGAACACTTGTATGAAGCAGCATATAATATGTCGAATCAGCTTTTTCAACACGCTTGTTATCAGGATCGACCTCCCTTAACATATTCTTCTGAATTATACCAGCCAGCTTCCTCGCTTCCTTGGAGGATTTATAATAAAACACCTGTGCTCCCTTTGATTCTGGCGATACATAGCTGTTCTGATGTATGCTGACAGCAGCCGCTGCATTGCCTTCATTTATGATTGCGCACCTGCGTTTCATATCTGCTGCTTTTTTATTAGTATCACCATCATCGTATAAACCATTATCATCCGACCTTGTCATTATAACAGTTATACCGGACTGTTCAAGTAATTTTTTTAATTTCAATGCTATCGATAGATTGATATCCTTCTCATATATTCCACCAACACCTATTTTACCAGGATCAATTCCTCCATGACCACTATCTATTGCAACAACCTTATCAGATATATTAATATCTTCTACATCCACAATATCCATTTGACTTTTTATATTGCTTTTTTCGTCTCCCTCAGGCTGTAATATATAAACTGTAAGAATTACTGCTAACGCACATAACGATATTATAAGTACTTTTATTCTGAAACGCATAAGCTGCTTATACCTTTTTTTACTTAAATTGTATGCCAGTCTACATTATTTATTCCATCATTTCATTCCATCATTCATTTACATAATTCATTGACATCATTCATTTACATACCTGTTTATAACATTCCACACAGAAGACTTTTCAAGTCCAAGCTTCCACGCTGCTACACCAGCGGTATCATACTCAGCTATTACCTTAAGCTTTGCTTCTATCGACTTATCCTCTTCAAACCATATTTTTCTGGTAGCACCGTTCTTTTCATAGGAGCATACATACTGGCCAGCCTCTTCATTCCATGGTGCTGTCTGTTTGTCCGCGTTTAATTCATTCAGGGCATCCTGCATGCCAACCGCCTGACTTGTAGTATCAGAACCTGATATAGTCCATATTCTTGTATAAAATGGAATTCCTACTATAACCTGCTCTGACGGAACTAATGATACCGTATCGCTTACAGCCTCTCTTACAAATGGAAGTGAAGCAACTGAGCCTGCCTCAGAGCCTGCATAATGCTCATCATAAGCCATAATTACGACATAATCCACATAAGCTGACTGTTCCTTTAAATTATAGAACTTATTATATGCCTCAGGCTTGTAATTATCTGTTGATAATACAATATTATTCTTATGGCACTCTACCGAAAGCTCCCTTACAAACTGGAGAAAATCCTTTGCATATTCTTTTCTGACATTCTCCATATCAAGGTTAAGTCCATCATAGCCATAAGAAACAGCATCATTTACAAGCCGTTTGATAAGTGTCCTTCTGCTGCTTGCTGATGAATACAGCTCTTTATAATCAATATTCTTATCAAAATCATTGATAAGAGGCCATACGTCTATTCCTCTATTATGCATATCGTTCACCCAGGAGCTCTGTGCATAGCTTGATACCTGTCCCTGTGAGGAGCTTATGCTGTACCAGGTTGGTGAAATAACATTAATGGTTGTCTGGCTTACAAGTGCTGCGGCATTATTATTCCCAGAAGTGCCACCTACCTGGAACCATCCAAGCTGTATCTTCTTATCTTGTAACATTCTGGAATAATTGTCAATATAAGTATCCTCTGGAACATCTATATACATCTCTGATACATCAGAACTTCTTACATAACCTGTATAACCTGTACTCGTTGACACCTTTATCCAGTCTTCCAGATCCTCAACATAATATAGCCTGCTGCCCTTTTTTTGTTTTTCAAGCACATCGCTTTTTATTCCGCCACGATACCTTACATATAAGTCCCTGTTAGCTGTTACAACCTTTTCCTCTCCTGCTATATTATGTATACAGATTCTTTCAGGCTCATTTCCATATGCATATGTGCAATTCGTATACTGTGCCACGAACTCCCATAACACATAAGTACCGTCTCCAATATTAGCTGTAACAGGGTATTCTGTCTTATAACTATTTCCTTCATCGTCTGTATAATAGCTTTCGCCCGGCATAAACCTATACGTCTTTGAAGCATTTGTGTAAAGCACCGCACCACTTTCAGCATCATCATAAAATCTTATATTTATATTATCTGAAACGAATTCAACCGGAAGATACCAGTTTCCATCTATCCTTTTACCTGTGTTTTCATATCTTGTTCCATCGATTATAACAAGAGCACTATCCGATGTCTTATCAACATTGAAATACTCATATCCGCTCATCATATCCTTTGATGGTGAATACTTTCTTATAAATACTGCTCCTGCCACAATCATGAGAAGAATAACTGCTGCAGCTATGCCTATAATTCCCGGTCCTATTTTTATTCCTGTCCTTTTTTTCATATATATGTCTCCATTCATTTTGTACTAACCTTCTTAAAGCTTTTATTATCTTAGCACAAAACTTCTTCTTTGACATTATAAATATATTCTGCGGTTAATATAATAATTGCTCTTATATCCCGGCGCTGCCAGATAGCATTCTTTCATTAACCGCAGTTATGTAAGCGGAGGGACCGCTTTATGTGATATTATAATCGGGGGTTAATACTGTGTTTACTGCCAGCCTTTCCCCCCTTTAGATCCTGAAAGCTTCAACATAGAGTTAAGTCAGTCTAAATGCTTCATAATTTTACTTTATCTTAAGAATTTCCATAAATGCCAACAGATTCGCACCACTTATAGCAAACGGATTTCTTTCAAATGGCATCGGAATAACCCTGACGCCTAGTTTTTCAACAATTTTTATGTCCTCACTGCCGCACATTGTCAATGTAACCATATTTAATCCTCTTATATCCAGAAAGTGTCCTATTCTTTCCAGTTTTTTCTCACATTCCTTTGATTTCCATGGCAGCATTGAGCCTGTAAGTATTTTGATATCGCAGGCTGACAGTCTGGCAGTTGTTCTTGCAAGTGTATCCTCAGAATGACTAAGGCTTATATCCTGTATAACAACATCATATTTCTGTCTTAATACCCCTGTATAATCCTCCTGCATACCACAATAATAGTCTATTCCATCTACGCAGAAGGCATGCCTCGTGCCTATTCCCTTATGCTTTACTGCCCTTGCCTGCGGAAGCTGGCTTAGCATTCTGCTATAAGTACCTTCATCACCTATTACTGCTGTGCTTCTTTTTAGCACTCTGCCCATAAGTGTTGCAAGCGTTATACATAGCTGCGTTGTTCCAGCTCCATCACACAGTCCTGCAACACCTATCATTCTGATTGCTGCAAATGCTTTGGAGGAATTGTATTCCCTGTATATATTCCGTAGCTGTTTTCTGTTGGCTGCGCGCAGTATGATTCCATATAATTTGTTACTTTTTAACCGTTTTACCATCTGTGGCTCCATCCCTTTAGCTTCTCTTCCTGAGATATTTAAAGCTTTTATACAGGATAAAATGCATTTTTTCATATAATAAGCAATATCTATCCTTCTTATTCTTTGTTATTATATATTCCCATATATCCGGCATATTATCCTGTATAATATTCCCAAGTTCACGCATAAGCTCTTCATTACGTTCATGCCAGTTAAATACACATGGCATTCTATAACAGCTTTTATTCGGTGCGATATAATTCGTATAGCCATAAAACTGGCACTTGTCTACAAGATTAAGTATAAGTCTGGTGTCATATCCAGCGTTGTTAATGATGCTGCACTCACTATCAATGCCGTACCTTCCACCGGCAACTATAACATTAATTATTTCATAATCATAACCTATAAAGCTGCTTATAATATTATCATCTGCTTTATATCCATCACCTTTATATCCATCACCTATGCCGTCATCTATAAGCAGCAGCTTAAAGCTGTCTGGTGATGTTTTATGCATTGTTTTATGCATTATAACATCTGTTTTAAAGTCCTTATCATATTCTACTGGACAGGCTGCTGCATACCACACACCCTGATAGCATAACAATCCATCTGAATCCATTCTGCCATTAAGCATTTCCTTTAAAATATCTTTATTATCTGTATTCTCTGTCACAAGACACTTAATACCATAATCTGCCAGAAGATATGCCATACAAAGTACTATATGCGTAACTCCGATTCCTCTTTTGGTTCCTTGGAATTTTATAACATATGAGTGATTATTACTGCTTTTACATTTATTTTTTTCAAGCCTGTGATTAAGCTTTTCAAGTTCATATCGCAGAGTCTTTATATTGCTATATCTTTGCTCTGGATTATGACGGGTACATTTTCTTATTATTGGGTATAATCTGTTATGACGGATTCTGTTTAAGTCACCTGCTTTTATATTGTTGCACATATAATCCTTACTATACTGACCTTTTGCATCTGCCATAAACATAAGTACCATTCCCACACTATATATATCAGCCCTGTATGTAAGCTTCTTATACTTATACTGCTCTGGTGCCGCATATCCTGGACTTATCCTGCCTGTATGCTGCATACTGCTTCCATATAAAGCATTTCCGAAATCTATGAGTTTAACATCATTATTTTTATCTATCATTATATTATCAGGCTTTATATCAAGATGTATAATTCCTTCCTGATAGTTATGCAGATACTCCAATATGTTACATAACTTTATTCCTATATCACATATCTGATTCAGCTTTACTGGTTTTTCATCAAGTACATAATTCCGCAAAGATTTACCAGATATATATTCTTCTATAATGCAAATACTTATATCATCTTCATAGATATCATAAATAATAGGTATGTGGGGATGTTTAAGATTCTTAATTAGACTGGCTTCTTTTATGATATGGCCACTATCATCCGAAGCCTTACTGATAACTTTAGCTACACGCAATACATCTAATACTGTGTGCCTTACCAGATAAACAACAGAATAACTGGTTCTTCCCAGTTCTTTAATAACTTCATACTTTTCGTTAAATTCTTTCTCTCACCTCCAGTTACTTCAGTCATATTCACTCTATATAATTTATAGCATATATTAAATATATTATCAATATTAAATTTTATATTTTTTGCCAAAATTTGATAAAATTTACACATTTTTTATTCCAAGTAGCTATCTGGCTTCTTTACATATGTATGAAAAATGAGTATTATATTTTCATAGATATGAATTAACTATGCATTTCGCAGGAAAGGAGATTGTTATGAAGATTGAAAGAGTTAATGAAAACCAGATACGTTGCACTCTCAACAAGGATGACCTTGCTTCAAGACAATTAAAGATAAGCGAACTTGCGTATGGCAGCGATAAAGCTAAGGAACTTTTCAGGGATATGATGCAGCAGGCCTCTTATGAAGTGGGCTTTGAAGCAGAAGATATTCCTTTGATGATTGAAGCTATTCCAATATCAGCCGAGTGTATTGTACTTATAGTAACTAAGGTTGAGAATCCGGAAGAGCTTGACACAAGATTTTCTAAGTTCTCACCTGATGATGACAACGAATATGAGGATGACTATTACAACAGCTATGAGGACTACCCGGATATGGATAGTATCGAGCCAGCAGCATATTCAGCTTCCTCTGTACCACCTACTGCAGGTGACGAGCTTGATATAGATAAGAGTAACACTACCTCAGAGGGCGGTGTTATTGGAGAAGATCTTATGAATCTTTTCAGTAAGGTCCGCGAATACCTAAACAGCAATACTAAGGCATCAGATAAGGGAAATAGTGATACTCCTGCCAGTAAAGAAGTTCACCCTGATGATAAAGCTGATACAGCTATTAAAACAAGAATATATTCATTTGCATCTATGGAGGACTTTACCGATGCAGCAAAGGCTATAACGCCTATATACAACGATTCTAATTCACTATACAAAAAGCCAGACTCTGATAGATATTATCTTATCCTTAGAAAGGAGAATTGTTCGGCTGTCAACTTTAATAAAGTATGTAATATACTTTCCGAATATGCTGCTAAAGAGTCCTCTACAGAGGATTCTGCCGCTTACTTTAATGAACATGGCAGACTGATAATAGGCAGACATGCCATCAGAATAGCCGCAACATTATAATTCAATCTAATAATAAAAAGCAGAGGGCTTTATATGTTTATTGTTCATATAAAGTCCTCTGCTTTTATTAATATTAATCTAAACCAAAGAGATGTCTGCCACACCTCTCTGCTATATTGCTTATTAGCCTAATGACTGAAGATAGCTCTGGATTTCCTCAACAAGCATATCGCTGTCAATTCCGTGCACCATTGCTGCTTCTTCTAATGTTTCACCTGCTGATGATGGGCATCCAACGCAGTGCATACCAGCTCCCATAAGAATAGGAATTACGCCAGCATCAATCTGTATAACTTCACCAATAGTAGTGTCCTTAGTAACTCTTGCCATAGTTAACATCCTCCATATATTATTTATCCGGATATTTATTGATAATCAAGTCCGCTCCTGTTACTAATAATAAATATTATCAACAATAAGCATGTGATACCTCACAATTATAACTTTAAGATATCCGGCACGTATGTCTTATATAATATTACGTGATTCAACATACGTCAATCTCAATATAATAATATTTCCATAAAATCTATTAAGAATACATCAATATCCTTGTTTTTTTTAATGTGTTATCGTATAATGTTGATACTATAAATCCAAGGAGGAATATTATTATGGCATATGTAATTAATGATGATTGTATCAG